>NZ_CP088149.1:5390000-5637435 GCF_002845275.2 Pseudomonas sp. S06B 330
CGGAGAGGCCGGCCGTGGCTTTGCCGTAGTCGCCGACGAAGTTCGCGGGCTTGCACAACGTACCCAGCATTCCACTGAAGAAATCGAGCTACTGATTGGCAATCTGCATGACGGCACCGATCAGGTCACGCGCCTGCTCGACAGCAGCAAAAGCTTGAGCCACGACAGCGTCGAACTCAGTCGCAAGGCCGGTGATGCGCTGGGGCAGATTACCCGCATGGTGTCGAATATCCAGGGCATGAACCAGCAGATCGCCACCGCCAGCGAGGAGCAAAGTGCAGTGGCTGAAGAAATCAATCGCAGTGTGATCAATGTCCGGGAGGTGTCGGACCAGACCAGTACGGCCAGTGAAGAAACCGCAGCGTCGAGCGTGGAGCTGGCGCGACTAGGTCGTCAACTGCAGACGCTGGTAGGCCGCTTCAGCCTGTAATCCGATAGTACTTGCGTTGACTGGCCCCTTGTAGCCGCTGCCGTTAGGCGGCGATCGGGCGTGAACGGCCGCAAAGCCCTGGCACCGCCATTCGTCAGGCCCAACGCGGTGCCCAAGTGGTGACTGCCCTGCAGTCGATCGCAGCCTCGTGCCTCGGCAGCGGCTGCAGCGAGTAGCGCTGCTGCCGAGCTTGTTTTTTGATGTGGGAGCTGACTCCCACAAACAATCAGCAAAGGCTTAGTGGCAAGGGGCTCAGAGCACCTGACGCAAGAAGGCCTGGGCGCGCAGGTCTTTAGGCGAGGTGAAGAATTGCTCAGGCGGTGAGTCTTCCAGCAGCTTGCCATGGTCGAAGAACAGCACCCGGTCCGCCACTTCCCGGGCAAAACCCATTTCATGGGTGACGCAGACCATGGTCATGCCTTCCAGGGCCAGGGTCTTCATGACATCGAGCACTTCACCGACCATTTCCGGGTCGAGCGCCGACGTCGGCTCATCGAACAGCATCACCTTCGGGTCCATCGCCAGGGCACGGGCAATGGCCACCCGCTGCTGCTGGCCACCAGACAAGCGCGAGGGGTATTCATTGGCTTTCTGACCGATACCAACCTTTTCCAGCAACGCCCGGGCCTTGGCCTCGCGCTCAGCCTTGCCGCGCTTGCGCACGACCTTCTGCGCCAGGCACAGGTTCTCCAGCACGGTCATGTGCGGGAACAGATTGAAATGCTGAAAGACCATACCGACTTCACGGCGGTACGCGTTGACGTCAGTCTTCGGGTCAGCCAACTGCAGGCCATCGATGGCGACGGTGCCCTCATCGAACGACTCCAGGCCGTTCAGGCAGCGCAGGAACGTCGATTTACCCGAGCCTGACGGCCCCAGCACCACCAGCACTTCACCCTTGGCCACGTCTGTGCTGACGTGATCGACCGCACGCACCACCTGACCACGGGTATCGAAGACTTTTACCAGATCACGAACTTCAATCACTTTGCGCAAGCCTCCGCTCAAGCCGGCTGGCCATGTGCGACAGCGGCAGGTTGATCAACAGGTACAAGCCGGCAACACAGAACCAGATTTCGAAAGTCGAGAACGAGGTAGTGATCGCTTCACGCCCACTCTTGGTCAATTCGGTAATGGCAATCACCGAGACCAGCGAGGTGTCCTTTACCAGGCTAATGAATTGCCCGGCCAGCGGTGGTAACACACGCTTGAACGCTTGAGGCAAGACGACATGACGCATCGACTGACCAGCACTCAAGCCCAGCGAACGCGCCGCTTCGCCCTGGCCCTTGGCAATCGACTGCACGCCAGCGCGGACGATCTCGGCCACATAGGCGCCGGTAAACAAGGCCAGCGCGGCAACCCCAGCGAATTCACGGGACAGGTTGAGCACCGTGCCGATGAAGAAATAGAAGATGAAGATCTGCACCAGCAGCGGCGTACCGCGCACCAACTCAACATAAACTGTGGACAGATCGCGCAGGGTCGGGTTGTTCGACAAACGGCACAAACCGGCAAACAAGCCGATCAGCAGTCCCAGCACGCCGGATGCAACCGAGATCCAAACCGTGGTCCACAAACCCCAGGCCAACGGCCCGGCCGCCCAGTGATGGGTAACGCCGATCAGGTCACCTTCGGCCACATCATCGCCACGCGACAACTGCACACTGGCCTGCTCGACCTCAAAGACCTGCTCACCACCACTCTCG
Source organism: Pseudomonas sp. S06B 330 (assembly GCF_002845275.2). Classification (NCBI taxonomy): domain Bacteria; kingdom Pseudomonadati; phylum Pseudomonadota; class Gammaproteobacteria; order Pseudomonadales; family Pseudomonadaceae; genus Pseudomonas; species Pseudomonas tussilaginis. Next base: position 5,392,140 of record NZ_CP088149.1, read on the forward strand.
TCACGCACCGTGACACTGGCCATATCGCCCTTGCTGACGATGGCTTCGATGGTGCCGTTCTCGACGGCGCGCTGGGCGACTTCAGCCTGGTAGGCAAAATACTGTGGCACTCGGTTCCAGCGCCACTCGTAGGAAATCATCGAGGTCGCGTAATACAGGCTCACCGCCAGGCCGATCAGCACCAGAGCGGTCAGCCCGTGCCAGGGCCACTGGGATTTCTTGTGTTTGATCACTTAAGGGTACTTCCGTAAAAGCGAACGCGCAGGGCCAGCCTGCGCGTCGGGTTTCAAACCGGGCGTAGTGCTCCGGCCTTATTCCATGTCCTTGAGCCAGGCGGTGTCCTTGAACCACTTGTCGTGGATTCGATCGTAGGTACCGTCGTGCTTGATCTGGTGCAGGAAATTGTTGATGTAGTTCAGGCTGTCGTAGTCGCCTTTCTTCAGGCCAAAGGCCAGCGGCTCGAAGGTGAACGGCTTGTCCAAAAACAGCAGCTTGCCAGCACCGGCCTTGTTCACGGCCACGACGTTGTATGGCGCATCGTAGACGAAGGCATCAGCCTTGCCGTTGACCACGTCCATCACCGCTTCCTGCTCGTTGTCATAGCCGTGGTATTGGGCTTTGCCGATCAGCTTCTTGGCAACCAGCTCGCCGGTGGTACCGAGCTTGGAGGTCAGGCGGTACTTCTCATTGTTCAAATCTTTGTAAGACTTGATCTCACCCGCCAGTTCCTTACGGATCAGCAGGGTCTGACCGACAACGATGAAGGGTTCGCTGAAGTTCAGCTTCAGGTTGCGTTCCTGAGTCAGGGTCATGCCGCTGCTGATGATGTCGAATTTGTCGGTCATCAGGGCCGGAATGATGCCGTCGTAAGCAGTGGAGACCATCTCCAGCTTGACGCCCATGGACTTGGCCATGGCCTTGAGGATATCGACTTCAAAGCCAACTATCTCGCCACGTTTGTTGGTCATCTGAAACGGCATGTAGGTGGGGTCCATGCCTGCGCGCAGGGTGCCACGCTTGACCGCTTCATCAATGGCGCCGGCTGCCTGAGCCGCGTTGACCGCGACCAGCGCGGTGACGCCGACCAGCAGCATCGACAGATATTTTTTAAACATCACCAGATCCCCCAGCAAGAAAGCTCGAATTTTATTTTTAGCGCGAACCGTCCTACAGACGGGTGCGAGATATTCGAGAGGGATGCTAACGCATGAGCGCCACGCTACATATAGGCGGTGATGACTTTGTTGCTTGTTGATCGCAGAAAAAGCATCGCCGGCGTCTTTGCAGAGGCCGGCGATTCTGTGGGGGAGGATTCACCTGCGTAGGGGCGCAGATGAATCCGCTCCCACACCCTCTCAGGCGCTGGCCAGAGAAGGCTGCGCCACAGGCTCCGGATGCAACGGCAACAACGGCGAGTGCGGGTCGTTGGCTATCGACTGCCGCCAGACACCCAGCCAAGCCTCGTTTTTCTCGCCCCAGATCCGCGTATGCAAACGCGCCAGAGCAACCGGGTCGCTGAGCAGGGCCAGACGGGTGTTGCCATCCAGGCCATCTGGGCCAACTTCCAGCGCCTTTGCGATGCGCTCGGCACGCAACGTTTCGATCGGCTCTGCAACGCCATGACGGGCAGTAGCCAAGGCACAGGCCAAGGCATTTTGCTGCGGATCGACCACGGCCCGGACGAAACCGTCGTGCAGGGCGTGCCAGCGGTTCTCGTGGGTGTACCGATCAGTCGCCAGCAGCTCCTGCGGCGTAGCGTATTCCTCAGGAATCAGGAACAGGCTCTCATCTTTGGCACGCAGGCCCAGGTGCACGCGACTGGAGATCACCGAAACCGGGATCGACAGCATCAGCGAACCGACAATCGGCACCAGCCACCACAGGAAGCTTGGGTTCAACCAGGCCACCAGCAGGGCCCAGGCCACGCCCAACAGGGTCTGTGGACCATGACGGCGCACCGCTTCACTCCACGGTGTGGAGTCGTCGTCACGCTGCGGCGAATTCCAGGTTGCTGCCCAGCCGAGGAAGGCGGCAAGGACGAAGCGGGTGTGGAAGATCATCCGCACCGGCGCCAGCAACATGGAGAACAGCATCTCCAGCAGCATCGACAGCGTCACCTTGAAGCGCCCGCCGAACTCCTTCGCGCCCTTGGCCCAGATCAGAATGACGCTGAGCAATTTGGGCAGGAACAGCAGCACGATGGTGGTGGAGAACAGCGCGATGGCCTTCTCCGGATGCCACTGCGGCCACAATGGGTACAGCTGACGCGGCTCCAGGAAGTATTGCGGTTCCATCAGGGTATTGGTCGCCAGCAGCGCCGTCGACAGCACCAGAAAGAAGAACCACAACGGTGCCGACAGGTAGGACATCACCCCGGTGAGAAACACCGCGCGGTGCACCGGGTGCATGCCTTTTACCAGGAACAGGCGGAAATTCATCAGGTTGCCGTGGCACCAACGACGGTCGCGCTTGAGTTCGTCGAGCAGGTTCGGCGGCAACTCTTCGTAACTGCCTGGCAGGTCGTAGGCAATCCACACGCCCCAGCCGGCCCGACGCATCAGCGCCGCCTCAACGAAGTCGTGGGAGAGGATCGCACCGGCGAACGCACCTTTTCCGGGCAACGGCGCCAAAGCGCAGTGCTCAATGAACGGCTTCATCCGGATGATCGCGTTATGACCCCAATAGTGCGATTCGCCCAACTGCCAGAAGTGCAGGCCAGCGGTGAACAACGGGCCGTAGACGCGGGTAGCAAACTGCTGCATGCGTGCATACAGGGTGTCCATGCCCGAAGCCTTCGGTGCAGTCTGGATGATCCCGGCGTCAGGGTTGGCTTCCATCAGACGGACCAGGCTGGTCAGGCATTCGCCACTCATCACGCTGTCGGCGTCGAGCACCACCATATAGCGGTAATCACCGCCCCAACGACGGCAGAAGTCGTCGAGGTTGCCGCTTTTGCGCTTCACTCGGCGGCGACGGCGCCGGTAGAAGATACGCCCGAAGCCCTTGGCCTCGCGGCACACTTCCAGCCAGGCCTGTTGCTCGGCCACGGCAATATCAGTGTCGTTGGTGTCACTGAGTACAAAGAAGTCGAAGCGGTCCAGATCACCGGTGGCAGCCACCGACTCGAAGGTCGCCCGCAGGCCGGCAAACACGCGCGGCACATCTTCGTTACAGATCGGCATGACGATGGCGGTACGCGCACCAGCCTCGATCGGCTCGTTGCCAGCACTGCTGCCGGAAATGCGGTACTTGTCGCGGCCGGTCAACAGCTCGAGGAAGCCCATCAAGGCGGTCCAGAAACCCGCCGACACCCAGCAGAAGAGGATACCGAACAGAATCAGGATGCTGGTCTGCAAGGCATACGGCCAGACCTGGCTAGCAGTCTGCAACAGCGGCTGGTGGGTGATTTCGTCAAGGTCGACGAACGACCAGCCCTGGTACGGCAGAATACCTTTCATGTACCAGCCGGCAACGATGGTCTGCCCCAGCATCAGTGCCAGCAGAATGTAGCGGCGCATGGAGCCGACCCAGCGCCAGCGCGCCTTGGGCAGGTCACGCTTGGCCGGAGCCGGAGCGTTAGTGCGGCCGGTCAGGCGGCGCCAGGCGCGAATCAGGATGTTGGTGCGCCACGGCTCAGGAATCACCCGAGTACGCCGGATCGGCGGCGTGGCCTTCAGGCACACCCGGCCGCTGCCATCCACCGCCAACATCTCGGCATCGTGCAGGGCCTCGGCACTGTTCAGGTTCAGGCGCTCGCCAACCGAAGCCTGCACAGCTTCGGCATCACGCGCGCCCGGCTGGGCCGACAAACGTTGATGCAGCTCGCTGAACGAGGTGCAGCTGGCAAGTTCTGCCCGCTGCTCATCGCTCAGTGGTAAATGGGCCAGGTATTCGCCAAGCGATTCTGGCCGGGCTTGAGAGTTACTCATCGGCAGGCAACTGATAGCTCCAGGTCTCGGTCAACACCTGTTCGGTGGTGGCCGGTGCCCCAGTGGTGGACGCCGCATCGGCGGCTGGTTGCTCGGCAGGTTTCTCAGCCTTGGCAGATTTGGCCGCGGCCTTGTCCTGTTTGCTCGGCTTGGCTGGCTTAGCCGGCTCGACCGGAACGTCACGCAGCAGCGCTGCACGCATTTCCACGGACTTGCTCGGGTCTTTGACCTTCATCCGCAAGGTCAGGCGCCAGCCTTTGATTTCCGGGTTGTAGCGCAGGTTGTTCTCGACCAGTTCAGCGTTGTCACCGACGCTGACCTGGCTACGTACGGCGGTATCTTCTGGCAGTTTAGCCAGTACCGGCCCTTCGAAGTCGACCAGGAAGGCCACACTGCCGTCAGGTTGACGAATCAGGTTGGATTGCTTGACGTCACCGGTCGAGCGCAGGGTCTGCTTGACCCAGCCCAGCTTCGGCGAGTGGAACTCAGACTCGTCGATGGTCCAGTGCAGGCGGTAGGCGTATTCAAACGGGGTGCCTGGCTCTGGCAGTTTTTCCGGGCTCCAGAACGCAACGATGTTGTCGTTGGTTTCGTCGGCGGTCGGAATCTCTACCAGGTCAACAGTCCCCTTGCCCCAGTCACCGACAGGCTCGATCCAGGCACTTGGACGCTTCTGATAGTTGTCATCGAGGTCTTCGAACTGGCTGAACTCACGCTGACGCTGGAGCAGGCCGAAACCACGCGGGTTCTCGACGCTGAAATTGCTCACCGCCAGGTGTTTCGGGTTGTTCAGCGGACGCCACAGCCATTCGCCGTTACCGGCATGGATCGACAGACCTTCGGAGTCGTGCAGGGCCGGACGGTAGTTAAGCACCTTCGATGGCTGGTTGCCGCCGAACAGGAACATGCTGGTCAGCGGGGCAATGCCCAGGCGGCTGACGTGATCACGCAGGAACACCTTGGACTTGACGTCGACAATGGTGTCGCTGCCTGGACGCAGGGTCAGCTTGTAGGCACCGGTGGAACGCGGCGAATCAAGCAGTGCGTAAATCACCAGATGTTTGTCGGTAGGTTTCGGGCGCTCGACCCAGAACTCGGTGAAACGCGGAAACTCTTCGCCGGACGGCAGCGCGGTATCGATCGCCAGGCCACGGGCGGACAGACCATAGACATGGCCCTTGCCAACCACGCGGAAGTAGCTCGCGCCCAGCAGGGTCATGATCTCATCCTGCTTGTCAGCCTTGTTGATCGGATAGAGCACACGGAAACCGGCGTAACCCAGGTTTTCAGTCGCCTTGGGATCAAACTTGACGTTGCCGAAATCAAAGCGACTTGGGTCGTACTTGATCTCTTCGACCTTGGTCGCGGTGACTTCGTTGATTTTCACCGGCGTGTCGAAATGCATGCCCTGGTGATAGAAAGACAGCTTGAACGGCGTCTTTTCCTTGGCCCACTCAGCTTTTTCCGTCAGAAAACGGATCTGCTGGTAGTCGCCGTACTTCATGTCACGGAATTCGGCCGGCAGATTGCTTTTCGGCGCTTCGTACTTCTGTCCGGCAAGATCCTTTGCCTTGGCCGCCACATCGTCAAGGTTGAACGCCCAGAGCTGGCCAGCGCTGAACAGGCCGACCAGCGTTGCGCCTGCCAACAAGGCCTTGCGCAGCCGATTGCCGGGAGTTCTTGGTGCATTACAGGGACTTACAATCACGAGCAACCCTCGCCGAAAAACAGATGAATAAACCAACGGCCAGCGACATATGCCAGGTTGGCGAGCACTGTTCGGACTCCGAAAGGGCGCAATGATTCCCCAAACGGTTCCGGACAGTCTCAAGTCAGAGTGAAACGAACCCACGAACGCAGGTTCACATAGCGCGCGATTATCCAGTAGGCAGCGTTACAACGCATCAGGCCAAACCAACTATTTATGCTACAAAACCCCTTGTTTTCCTGCAAACAGGGGTTTTTTGTCATCAGATTTGTAACATAAATGTTACGGGGCCATCATTGACCAGGTGCACTTGCATGTCAGCCCCAAACTGACCACTGGCTACCGAGCCATGCAGAGCCTGCGCCTGGGCCAGCAGATAATCGAAAAGCTCTGCGCCGAGGGCCGGTGGCGCTGCGGTAGAAAAGCTCGGACGCAAGCCACTCTGGGTATCAGCGGCCAGGGTGAATTGCGACACCAGCAACAGGCCTCCGCCAATATCCTTGAGCGACAGGTTCATTTTGCCCTGAGGGTCGCTGAACACCCGGTAGTTGAGCAGCTTATGCAGTAGCTTATCGGCGTGAGCCTTGGTGTCAGCAGGCTCAACCGCGACCAGCACCAGCAGGCCCTGGTCGATTGCCCCTACCGTCTTGCCGTCTACATCTACCCGCGCACCACGCACACGTTGCAGCAACCCCTTCATGCTTCTTCCTGAGGCAAATCGAGCAAGCGCCGGGCCATCTGGTCGGCAGCACGAACCAAGGCGTCAGTAATACCAGGCTCGGAAGCCGCATGACCGGCATCACGGATCACCTTTAGCTCACTGTTCGGCCAGGCCTGATGCAATGCCCAGGCATTGTCCAGCGGGCAGATCACGTCGTAGCGACCATGCACGATCACCGCCGGCAGGTGGGCAATCTTGGGCATGTCACGAATCAATTGGTCCGGCTCAAGGAACGCATTGTTGGTGAAGTAGTGGCATTCAATGCGAGCGATCGACAGCGCACGCTGCGGCTCGGAGAAGCGGTCGACCACCAACGGGTTGGGCCTCAGGGTTGCCGTGCGCCCTTCCCAGGTGGACCAGGCCTTGGCCGCATGCATCTGGGCAATCTGATCGTTGCCGACCAGACGCTTGTGGAAAGCCTTGACCAGATCACCGCGCTCTTGCACCGGAATCGGCGCGATATAGTCCTGCCAGTAGTCTGGGAACATCCGGCTGGCGCCGGCCTGGTAGAACCACTCGATCTCTTGCGGGCGACACAAGAAGATACCGCGCAAAATCAGACCGTGAACGCGCTCAGGGTGAGTCTGGGCATACGCCAGGGCCAGGGTTGAACCCCAGGAGCCGCCAAACAAGACCCATTTGTCGATACCCAAATGCTTGCGGATGCGCTCCATGTCTTCAACCAGGTGCCAGGTGGTGTTGTTTTCCACGCTGGCATGGGGGGTCGAACGCCCGCATCCACGCTGATCGAAGGTAATGATCCGATACAGGTTGGGATCGAAGTAGCAGCGGCTCTGGGCATCACAGCCAGCACCTGGGCCGCCATGGATGAACAGCACCGGCAGACCTTCCGGTGAACCGCTCTCATCGACATACAGCACATGCGGTGCTTCCACGGCCAGATCGTGCCGGGCGTAAGGTTTGATCTGCGGGTACAAGGTCTGCATTACGCACTCCGTGTGGGAATTATTCTGCCGTTGGGCATCATAAACCTGAATTGCGCTTAGAGCATGCCCCAGTGTCATGTCGATGCGCTATGCCCCTCGCACCGGGGAAACCGGCACACCTGATAGATCATGTTATGGCCTTGCGGTGCAAAACAGGCAATAGCATCAGAGCCCCATCACGCGAGGCTCCTTCATGAAAAACCTGGCCACACCGCCCGACCGCGCAGCTACAGCGCCTGACGAAATAATCCCTCACGCGCAACGGATAATCACCAGCAAGGTACCTGACTGGCTATCCAATGCCACACCCGCTACCTTGAAACAACTACGTGTATCCGGCAAAACTCCTGCACCGTGGTTTGAAGCGGCCTGCTTGGCCGACCCACAAATGGCTCGAATGCTGGTGCAAGAATATGAATTGCATCGAAAGTATGAAGCCGAGGTACAAGCACTCCTCAATCCACTGCCTGAGCTGCAACCGTTCGCTACACAGATGCTGACCCAGGCCCTGCGAGAGCGCTTCAACCTGGACCTGGACGTAAGCCGAACGTACTTGATCAACGCCAGCAAAGCCGCTGCGTACAAACTGAGCCTCAATGGCGACCCAATCGCCGATGGTCAGCGCGCCTTGAAACTGGCGACTCAATCCTTGCTGCATTGCGCCATGCAAAATTTCGAAGCATCGGAAGCGCAGCCTGGTGGCCTGGACGAAGACCAACTGCCGTCGGTGATCGTCGACAGCGACCAGTTCCTTTTCGTCAAACCGACGGGCAACCCTGTCGCGCTAGCCCCTGACGCCTTTGCGGCCTTGTCACGTGATCTGGACATTGGGGGCAAATATCAGGCTTTGATTGACGCGATCTACCACCCCCTCGGCGATTCAGACAACACGGCGTCTCGCGCGGTATGGCAGGCGTTCAGCAACGCCGAGCAATCAGCCTTGCGTCTGCACCTGCACAGGGCTTATTTGAGCAAGACGATCGACAAGGCTCTATACGAGGCACTGCTCACGCTCGCCAGTGGTGAGCCGGCGTACTATCAGGGCAGTCCGATTCGCTGCGCCTTCATGAACATTTTTGACGTCACCTTGACCGGTGCCCTGGTCATTGGTGTCGTGCCTTCGCCTGAACGACTCCTGGCATACGACCCCTTGTTGCTACCGTACAAAGGCGTCTTGGTGACTTACCTGCCGGGGGCGCCAACCCCATTGAAGATGCACACCACGGTTCATGAGGTGCAAGCCTACCTACGTGAGCAACTGCGGGCAGTCCATGTGCCCCATTTACGAGCGTTGACACCTGAGCGTGACAAGCACAACTTCATCAGCGCCTTGCGCGACTGCCTGCAGCCGGCAACCTGGAATTCAAGCACGCAGACGTTTGACCAAGCACCTGATCCCGAGGCTTGGCTCCCGGTAACCTTGCAGCCGTTCACTCAGCCGTTCCTTGACGAACTGGTCACCCAAAAGCGACAGCGGCTCAAGGACGATGCGCTATTCCATGCCGTATCCACGGCACTTGAAGATCAGAAAACGGCCGACAAACGCCGCGCCTACTTTACCGGGCTGGCTTTCAATGCGCTCGCGCTCGGCGGTTTTTTCGTGCCTGGGCTGGGGCAACTGATGCTCGGTTTGACGGCTATTCAACTTAGCTACGAAGTCTTTGAAGGCATAGACCTTTGGGCCAAAGGCGATCGACAGCAAGCACTCAGTTACCTGATGGATGTGGTAGACAACGTGGCGCTCACGGTGGCCCTAAGCGCGGCGGGGGGCGGTGCCGAGGGCGGCACACCAGCCGTTGAGCGGATTCCAGTGGAAATGCCATCGTTCATCGACGAACTCAGGCCTGTTAAGTTGCCCAGCGGCGAAGACCGCCTATGGTGGCCTGACCTACAGCCATTCGCGCATGACATCGTGCTGCCAGCAGGGCTCGAGCCGGATGAGTTCGGCTTGTATCACTACGAAGGCAAAACCTGGCTGGCGCTTGAAGACAAGACCTACTCAGTCAAACATTCACCCGCCAGTGGCGAATACAGGCTCTTGAGTCCGAGCAAATCCCTGAGCTACGAGCCCCCGCTGCGCCACAACGGTGCTGGGGCCTGGCTGCATGAACTGGACAGGCCACGTGAATGGCAGGGTATGGCATTGTTCCGACGCCTGGGCCATCTCAGCGCGGCGTTCAGCGAAGAGACCGCATTACAAATCCTGCGCATCAGCAACACCGATGAAAGCGTTCTTCGTCGAATACTCAGCGAGCAACAAAGGCTGCCAGCACTGCTGGAAGACACCCTGCAGCGCTTCAAACTGGATTTGGAGATCAGGCACTCACTACCGAATGCACCGGCAAGAATACGTCGCGCAGAGTTTCAAAGACGCTATCGAGCCTTGCCCGCAAGTCAGGTAGCAGGTGCCGCCGTGATTCAACGGGTGTATCCAAACCTCCCTGCGCCCATCACCGAGGAACTGTTACGCAACGCCAGCCCAAGCGAGCTGCAAACGCTGATCGGTGCAAAAGTGCCCCGACGCCTTGGCGAAGAGATCCACGCCTATCAGCAGCATGTGCGCCTCACCCGCGCATATGAGGGGGTGTACCTGGAGTCGGTACACAATCCAGATAGCGACATTCTGATCCTACACACGCTTGAGCACATCCCTGGCTGGCCTACCGACATCCGGATCGAGATGCACGAAGGCAAGCACTTGGCGGGACTGATCGACAGCGTCGGCCCCGACCAAGCCAAAATCCGCAAGAAAATCACTCGCGCCCCCGACGGCTATGTGGCCTCGGATATGTATGGCTCAAGCTACCCGATCATCTTGCATGACACGCTCTACGACGCGTTGCATGCAGCCCTGCCCGAAGCACACCGCGAGGCACTTGGCACCTCTGGCGTGTCGAGCGCGATAGCGCTCAGGGAGCAGATTCGTCAAGTTCCGCAATTGCCACGCTGGATCCTCAGAAGGTGGCTGGGCATGCAGCGGCAAGGATTCCGCGCCCCCATGCGTCTAGCCGATGGTCGCCTAGGCTACCCCTTGAGCGGCAGAGCAACATTGAGCGACGACATCAGCCGGCAAACACTGCTGGACATGATCCGTACGCTGGAGTTACCCGAGCACACATCCCGATCGGCCGAGGACATCCTGCTAGCCCTGGAAGGTAACGGGCTGACACGAGTAGAGATCAACGCCAGGCTTCGCCAAGTGGAAAGTGAGAGCAATGCACTGCAAACCAGTCTGGACGAATGGCGTGCACAACCGGGAACGACTGCCCACTTGGGCAGACTCCTTAGCAGCCGGCTCGAAATCAGCAACGCGCTCTGGCGACAGTGGTCTGAAAGTGCCTTGCCAGAGATCGGCGGCCTGGATGCGCCCCTGCGCCTGGAACAAACTTACATTGCTGAGTTCCCGCAACACCTGCCCGGGTTCAGCACGTCGCGGGTCAGACGCCTGCAACTTATCGATGTCCCCCTTGAGACTTCGTCAGGTGCCTCTGAGGGCTGGACTGAGTACGAGGGACAACTGGCAGCACTTTTCCAGCACTTTCCCCGCCTGCAGTCGCTAGAAATCAATCGCACCTATGACCCCTTCGCAGCACCTTCAGGGTTCTCAAGCAGTCTCGCGCTGATCGTCAATAGCTTTCCCATGCTCAGGGAACTGACCCTGAGCAATCAAAACATCGTGTTCTATGCGTTGGATGTAGAAAGACTCCAGACGCTGTCACGCCTGGAAAGGCTGGAGTTGAGCGGCAACCGGTTGTCGCAATGGTCAACATTCAATTTCAACCGCATGCAATTGAACTACCTTGGACTTGATCGCATGACGTTCGACCGTTGGCCGAACTGGTTGAGCAGAGAAACACTGGAACACATCGGCACGGTCTCCCTGCGCGACAACAGGATCACGGCATTGCCTGACTTTCTGCTCAGAAACGAAATCAATACCGAGCATCACTCTGTCATCTCTTTGCAAGGCAACATCATCCTTGCCGACCAGCTCGAAAGACTGCAACTGAGCAACGATGGTAGACCCCGGCAGTTCAGCTTCAATGTCGATGTACCTGCCGCCCTCCAAGGACGTTTGATACAGCTGAGGGAAGAGCAACAACAGGTACATGATGCCGTTGACGGTTGGGTAAACACCTCCAGCTCGTCCGCCCCTCCGAGCGCAGATGTTATACAGTCAAGAAATCAGGTCGCCACTGCGATATTGGATTACTGGGCCACCCAGAGCCAAGGCGAACTTCTAGCCCCTTTGCGACTTACCGACATCGCGCTGGAGGACTTTCCTCGACAGTTGCCTGCATTGTTCTATCAACGGGTTCGCAACATGGTGCTGACCCGGGTGAGGGCCTCTGCATCACAGATCGATCAGTTTCTAAGACGCTTTCAACAGTTGAACGAACTGACCTTCGAAGGACACGTTCAACCGATGGTCGAGCCGCCCTGGGCCCTGTTGGAGCTGCCCTCACTTAGCCGGCTAGCACTGCGCGACCAAGGCCTGGTAATAGAACCGCAGGTGATGCAGATCTTTTCGCTCATGGGCAACCTCGCCCAGTTGGACCTTTCCGGCAACCGCCTGGTGCCGTTCACCCAAGGGGCAGTGGAACTGCCTCAACTCCTGCGTCGACTCAATCTGAGCAACACGCAACTGCGCACCTGGCCCTCCTGGGTAGAGGGCCTGCAGCCACTGGATCTACTGGACCTGAGTGGCAACCATATCACCGAACTTCCTGAGCACATTCTGGACAACCCTCGCAATGAAGACTCTTCCACGGCGATATCACTGGTTGACAACCCGCTGAGTCACGCCTCAATGCGCCGTGCCCACCTCTCGCAGGGAGACCAGAGCAGCTACAGCTTCGACATGGATCTACCTGAGGATATTCTTGAGCTCTCACCGCCAGGGGACGGCTCAAGCAGCAATGCCAGTAGTGGAAGCAATCATGTCCACAGCCCAATTCCCTATGCACCGGGAGATACACCTAATGTTGAAGCATGGCTGCTCGGAACCGTAGACGAAAACGAAAGCCATCGGCGCCTGTGGCAACAGCTCGAACAGTTCCCCAGCGCGGAAAACTTGCTGGCGCTGGTTGGGCGTTTAAGACAGGCGGCACCCTACCGCAACCAGCAAAGCCGAATCAGATTCTCTGAGCGGGTCTGGCGCGTGTTAGGGCTTGCGGCAACCAACAGTGACGAACTAACGCTCTTCAACGCGATGGCCCAGGATGCGCTCGTGCAACCTGACACAGGGGCCCAGACCTGTCATGACGGCGCCTTGCTGGTGTTCAATCAAATCGAGACGCATGTATTTACCCAGCAATCCCTGAGCAATGTGCCTCAGGCAGAACGCGGACAGCACCTTTACCAGCTGATTCAACGCCTGTATCGATTGCAGGAGCTGGACAACATCGCTCGCCAGAGGGGTGGTAATAGGGACGAAGCTGAGGTACGCCTAGCCTATCGACTGCATTTGGCCGAGGATCTGAAGCTGCCGTTGGCGCCCGACAGCATGCTCTACGAGGTGAACGCCCAGATCGACCAAACCGAGCTGCACATGGCACGCAGCCTGGTCCTGCAGGGTGAACGCGGTGAGTCGTTCTTGAACTACGCGGCGGCTAATGAGCATTGGACTCAATACCTGCGCGAGACCTACACCGCGCGGTTCACAGCGGTCGAAGAATCCTACCAGAAGGAAGTGAACGCGATGATTGACCGCTTTGAAGGTGTGCCACTTGATGATCTGAGCGATCAGTTCAAAGCCTTGGAAGCTGACAAGCAACGCCAGGAACAAAAGCTGATTCATGAACTGACAATAGAGGAAGGGCTGCTATACCGCTGACCCATCGGCACGATGCCGGTCTGCAGCGGGCGATCGCTGCAGGCCGGCTGGCTCACACTCAGACGCTGTAACGCTCTCGGCCCCAGTTCACCATCTCGTCGATCAATTGCTGCAGTACCTGCTGGGTCGGTGTGGCCAGGTCCTCACGGTAGGCGAATGGTTCCACCTCTTCCATATAAGTACTTTGCGCCAGCTCCAATTGCACGGCATGGATATTGTTGGCCGGATCGCCGTAATGACGGGTGATGTGCCCACCCTTGAAGCGGCCATTGAGCACATGAGTGTAGTGCTCAGCCCTGGCGCAGACGTTCTGCAAGCGCTCAGCCAACTGTGGATCACAACTGGCGCCATTGAATGTACCCAGGTTGAAGTCGGGCAGTTTTCCTTCAAACAGGTGTGGGATGTGCGAACGGATCGAATGGGCATCCCACAGCAACGCATAGCCAAACTGTTCGCGTAAGCGGGCCAGCTCACTACGAACAGTGTTGTGATAAGGACGCCAGATTCCTTCCAGGTACTCTGCCCGCTCTTCGGCAGACGGTTCCTTGCCGGCCTGGAACAGCGGCTCACCTTCAAAGAGGGTCGCCGGGTACAAGCCGGTGGTAGCGCCAGCGTACAGCGGCTTATCGTCGTCCGGACGGTTCAGGTCGATGACAAAGCGCGAGTACTCGGCCGCCACCACACTGGCGCCCAGTTCACGGGCAAAATCGTACAACTGCGGAATATGCCAGTCGGTGTCAGGCAGGCTTTGCGCCTGCTGCACCAGCCCGGCCTTGACCACAGGCGTCAGGCGCAGCCCGGCGTGAGGCATGCTGATCAGCAGCGGCAAGCTGCCTTGATGAAAATTCAGTACCTTGTCCATAGGCCCTCCTTCAATTGAAAATTTCGCGGCCCAGGCGCACCACCCGCTTGGGCAGGTCACCTCCCAGCCAATAGCACAGATCCGCCGGACGCTCGATCTGCCAGGCAACGAAGTCTGCCACCTTACCTACCTCCAGTGAGCCGTGGGTTTGACCCAAACCCAGTGCAGTCGCGGCATGGGTAGTGACGCCCGCCAAAGCCTCTTCCGGGGTCATGCGGAACAACGTACAGGCCATGTTCAGCATCAGCCGCAGCGACAACGCTGGCGAGGTGCCGGGGTTGAGGTCGCTGGCCACGGCAATCTTCACCCCGTGCTTGCGCAATGCGTCCATCGGCGGCAGTTGAGTCTCGCGCAAGAAGTAGAACGCGCCAGGCAACAGCACGGCAACGGTGCCAGCCGCCGCCATGGCAATGGCATCGTCCTCGGTCATGAACTCGAGGTGATCGGCCGATAGCGCTTGATAACGCGCGGCCAGGCTGGAACCTGCCAGCGACGATAATTGCTCGGCGTGCAGTTTGACCGGCAGGTGCAACTCACGTGCTTTGATAAAGACGCGTTCGACCTGAGCCGGGGAAAACGCCAGGTACTCACAGAACGCATCCACCGCATCAACCAGACCTTCGGCGGCCAGGGCCGGGAGCATCTCGTCGCAGATGTGGGCAATGTAATCGTCGGCACGGTCCTTGTATTCAGGCGGCAAGGCGTGCGCGGCAAGGCAGGTGCTGCGTACGCTCAGCGGCAGCTCCTCACCCAGGCGGCGGATGACCTTGAGCATCTTGCGCTCATTGGCCAGGTCCAGGCCGTAACCGGACTTGATTTCCAGGGTGGTGACGCCATCACGCATCAGTGCCTGAACCCGCTGGCGGGCGCTGGCGAACAACTCATCTTCAGTCGCTGCGCGGGTCGCCCGTACGGTGCTGGCAATACCGCCACCCTGGGCAGCGATCTCGGCATAGCTGACCCCTTGCAGACGCTGCTCGAACTCACCACTGCGATTGCCGCCAAATACCGCATGGGTGTGACAGTCGATCAGCCCCGGGGTTACCCAGGCGCCGCGCAGGTCCACAGTTCGCTCGGCCGTCAGGTCTGGCAACGACTGCCGCGGACCGATCCACTCAATGTGGCCGGCACTGGTCACGATCGCCGCATCCTCGATACTCGAGTAAGTGCCTTGGGCCATGCTCGCGACATGGCAGTGCTGCCAGAGGGTTCTCATGCAATGTCTCCGTTTCTAGCGCTGAAGTTGGGAAGGATCCTGGGCCAGCGGCACCTCGCCTTTCGCTGCCCGCGGCTTGCACCACAGCAGGTAAGAGGCGACCAGGAACAGTACCCAGACCACACCGACCAGCAGCGCTGCCTGAGTATCAGGGAAATAACCGAGCACGCCGAACACGAACAGCATGAAGGCAATCGCCGCGGCGGGTCCATACGGCCAGAACGGCACCGGAAACTTGAGCCCGGCAACCTCTTCACGGCTCATGCTGCGGCGCATGGCAACCTGGGTGACCAGAATCATCAACCAGACCCAAACAGTAGCAAAGGTGGCGATCGAGGCAATCAGCAGGAACACGTTTTCCGGAATCAGGTAGTTGAGCACCACACCTCCCAGCAAGGCTGCGCCCATGACCATCACGGTCATCCACGGCACGCCATGTCGGGAGATTTTGGCAAAGCCCTTGGGGGCATGACCTTGCTGAGCCAGGCCGTACATCATCCGCCCAGCACCGAAGATGTCGCTGTTGATCGCCGACACCGCCGCCGAGATCACCACGATATTCAACACGGTCGCGGCCGAAGCGATCCCCAGGTTGCTGAAAATCTGCACAAACGGGCTGCCCTGGCTACCAATCTGCGGCCACGGATACAGGCACATCAGTACAAACAGGGTGAGGATATAAAACAGCAAGATACGCAAAGGTACGGCGTTGATCGCCTTGGGGATCACACGCTGCGGGTCTTTGGCTTCGCCGGCAGTGATACCGATGATTTCGATACCACCGAACGCGAACATCACCACCGCAAACGAGGCGATCAGACCGCCGACGCCATTGGGCATGAAACCGCCGTGGTCGAACAAGTTGCTCACGCCCACCGCGTTACCGGCATCGGCATTGCTCAACCCGAACGCCATGATGCCGAAGCCAGCCAGAATCATTGCAACGATGGCGCCGACCTTGAGCAACGACAGCCAGAACTCCATCTCGCCAAACACTTTGACGTTGCACAGGTTCAGGCCGCCAATCAGGAAGACAATGCCCAGCACCCAGATCCAGCGGGCCACCTCCGGAAACCAGAAGCCCATATAGATGCCGAAGGCCGTGACGTCGGCTAGGCAGACGATGATCATTTCAAAGGCGTAGGTCCAACCCAGGATGAACCCGGACATGGGCCCCAGGTAGGTGTTGGCGTACTGGCCGAAGGAGCCGGACACCGGGTTGTGCACGGCCATTTCACCCAGCGCGCGCATCACCATGAAGACAGCGGCACCACCAATCAGGTAAGCCAGCAATACGGCCGGGCCAGCCATCTGGATGGCCGAGGCAGAACCGTAGAACAGACCGGTACCGATCGCCGAGCCCAATGCCATGAAGCGAATATGACGCGCGTTCAATCCGCGCGTGAGTCCTTGTGCTTGAGTGTGCATTTCGCGTCCTGTTTTTTTTGTAAGCGAAAAGCGGCACGGACCCATAAAGGTCCGTGCGGCAGGTGGCTGGCACAATGGCCAGCCCGAGGGTCACAGGCTAGGCAGGACCTTGGCCGGCAGCAGGCCGGTCAGGTGACCTTCGGCCAGCAGGGCGATTGCCGCCTCGATGTCCGGGGCGAAGAAGCGGTCTTTCTCGTAGTAGGCGACCTTGCTGCGCAGGGTCTGGCGGGCTTGTTCGAGTTTCTGCGAGGTTTTCAGACCTTCACGCAGGTCCAGGCCCTGGCAAGCAGCCAGCCATTCCACAGCCAGAATGCCGCGCACGTTATCGCTCATTTCCCACAGGCGCTTGCCGGCAGCCGGGGCCATCGACACGTGGTCTTCCTGGTTGGCAGAGGTCGGCAGGCTGTCGACGCTGTGCGGGTGAGCCAGGGCCTTGTTCTCGCTGGCCAGTGCAGCGGCGGTCACCTGGGCGATCATGAAGCCCGAGTTGACGCCACCATTGGCCACCAGGAACGGCGGCAGCTGGGACATGTGCTTGTCCATCATCAGCGAGATGCGGCGCTCGCTAAGCGAACCGATTTCGGCGATGGCCAGGGCCATGTTGTCGGCCGCCATGGCGACAGGTTCGGCGTGGAAGTTGCCACCGGAGATCACGTCACCTTCGTTGGCAAATACCAGCGGGTTGTCGGAAACGGCGTTGGCCTCGACCACCAGTACATCGGCGGCCTGGCGGAACTGGGTCAGACACGCACCCATGACCTGTGGCTGGCAGCGCAGGGAGTACGGGTCTTGCACCTTGCCGCAGTTCTGATGCGAAGCCGACACTTCACTGCCGTCACCAAGCAAGTCGCGGTAACAGGCGGCGGCGTCGATCTGACCACGCTGGCCACGGGCTTCATGGATACGGGCATCAAACGGCGAACGCGAACCCAATACGGCTTCAACGGTCAGGCTACCAACCGACATGGCGGCGGCGAATAGGTCTTCCCCTTCGAACAGGCCTCGCAGGGCAAAAGCGGTGGACGCCTGGGTGCCGTTGAGCAGGGCCAGACCTTCTTTGGCCGCCAGGGTCAGCGGCTCAAGGCCAGCAACCGCCAGGGCTTCGGTAGCCGATAACCACTGACCCTTGTGGCGAGCCTTGCCTTCGCCGAGCAGCACCAGCGACATGTGTGCCAGTGGCGCCAGGTCGCCGGATGCCCCCACCGAACCTTTAAGTGGGATGTGTGGGTAAACCTCAGCGTTGATCAGCGCGATCAGCGCATCAATGACCTTGCGGCGAATACCAGAGAAACCACGGCTCAGGCTGTTGACCTTGAGCACCATGATCAGGCGCACCAGGGCGTCATCGATTGGCGCGCCAACGCCAGCGGCGTGGGACAGCACCAGCGAACGTTGCAGGTTTTCCAGGTCGTGGCTGGCAATGCGGGTCGAGGCCAGCAGGCCGAACCCGGTGTTGATGCCGTAGGCGGTGCGGTTTTCCGCCAGGATCTGCTCGACACAAGCGACACTCGCGTCAATCTGCTGATCGGCGCTGGCATCCAGCTTGAGTTTTACCGGCTGCTTGTAGATCGCACGCAGCTGAGCCAGGGTCAGGGTGCCGGGCTTCAGGGTCAATTCAGTCACGTTAATGCTCCGTACTCGTGAGGCGTATTCGCCTGCATAGATATCAGTATCAACCAATTGGCGAAGATCAGCCTGTGATCATCGGCAGGTTCAAGCCTTGTTCCTTGGCGCAGTCGATGGCGATCTGGTAACCGGCATCGGCGTGACGCATGACACCGGTGGCCGGGTCGTTGTGCAGAACACGCGCGATACGCTCGGCCGCTTCATCGGTACCGTCGCAGACGATCACCATGCCCGAGTGCTGGGAGAAGCCCATGCCGACGCCGCCACCGTGGTGCAGCGAGACCCAGGTCGCGCCACTGGCGGTGTTGAGCAGGGCGTTGAGCAGCGGCCAGTCAGAGACGGCGTCGGAGCCATCCTGCATGGATTCGGTTTCGCGGTTCGGGCTGGAAACCGAGCCCGAGTCCAGGTGGTCGCGACCGATAACGATCGGCGCCGACAGCTCACCACTACGGACCATTTCGTTGAACGCCAGGCCCAACTTGGCACGCAGACCCAGGCCTACCCAGCAGATGCGTGCTGGCAGGCCCTGGAAGCTGATGCGCTCGCGGGCCATGTCCAGCCAGTTGTGCAGGTGCGCGTCGTCGGGGATCAGCTCTTTGACCTTGGCGTCAGTCTTGTAGATGTCTTCGGCATTGCCCGACAGCGCCGCCCAGCGGAATGGACCGATACCGCGGCAGAACAGCGGACGGATGTAGGCCGGTACGAAGCCCGGGAAATCGAAGGCATTGCTGACGCCTTCTTCCTTGGCCATCTGACGGATGTTGTTGCCGTAATCGAAGGTCGGGATACCTTGCTTCTGGAAATCGAGCATGGCCTGTACGTGCACGGCCATCGATTGCTTGGCGGCCTTGACCACGGCTGCGGGGTCGGTCTGGGCGCGGTCGCGGTACTGTTCCCAGGTCCAGCCGGCCGGTAGGTAACCGTTGAGCGGATCGTGGGCGCTGGTCTGGTCGGTAACCATGTCCGGGCGCACGCCACGCTTGACCAGTTCAGGCAGGATTTCGGCAGCGTTGCCCAGCAGGGCAATGGAGATGGCCTTGCCTTCGGCGGTGTACTTGGCGATGCGCGCCAGGGCGTCGTCCAGGTCTTTGGCCTGTTCGTCGACATAGCGGCTGCTCAGGCGGAAGTCGATGCGGCTCTGCTGGCATTCGATGTTCAGCGAGCAGGCACCGGCCAGGGTCGCGGCCAGTGGCTGGGCGCCGCCCATGCCGCCCAGGCCTGCGGTCAGCACCCACTTGCCCTGGAGGCTGCCGTTGTAGTGCTGGCGGCCGGCCTCGACGAAGGTCTCGTAGGTGCCCTGGACGATGCCCTGGCTGCCGATGTAGATCCAGCTGCCGGCGGTCATCTGGCCGTACATGGCCAGGCCCTTGGCATCCAGTTCGTTGAAGTGTTCCCAGTTGGCCCAGTGCGGCACCAGGTTGGAGTTGGCGATCAGCACGCGCGGGGCGTTGCTGTGAGTCTTGAATACGCCGACTGGCTTGCCCGACTGCACCAGCAGGGTTTCGTCTTCGTTCAGGTTGGTCAGGCTCTCGACGATCTTGTCGTAGCACTCCCAGTTTCGCGCTGCACGGCCGATACCGCCATAAACCACCAGTTCCTTGGGGTTCTCTGCCACTTCCGGATCGAGGTTGTTCATCAGCATGCGCAGCGGTGCTTCAGTCAGCCAGCTTTTGGCGGTGAGCTTGTTGCCGCGGGCTGCGCGGATTTCGACGTCACGGAATTTTTTGAAATTGTTGTCAGTCACGGAAATGGCTCCTAAGCGATCAGTCCAAACCAACCCAGGCATTGGGTGTGTCATGGCACTCATACAAACACATATTTACTTGTATGTACAAGCATAGGCAATTGAAATGCCAATTTCTGCAATCGCCCCGTCAAGCAGCCCGAGCACAGGCGCTAGAGCCCCGTAATCCTTGAGCTTGGCTAGAAATATTTTTTACGAGAGGTGTTTCCAGAGAGAAGCAGCCGACCAGTGGCGTTGCACCACTTCGGGTCAATCGGTAACAGCCTCGCCCCATACACGTGGCCGAGACTGTTACGGTTTCAACGCGGGGACAATTCGATCAGGCAGCAGTGACCTTGTAGGTTGAGGGTCTGCAGGCTGTCGTTACCCTCAAGGTGCAGGCAGTCGTAGCGGCCAAGCCTGTGCTCACCCTGCCCCGCCACAGTGACCTCCACCAGAGAAGAGACGGCGAACAGTAATAGGGTCGAGGACGAGCTGAACACCCGCTGGGTGCCGTCGAGCCATTGCAGGCGAGCCTGGTAACGCTCGGGGGAATAGATCAGGTTGAAGTCCCTGATCGAGGTACCGAGCAAGGTACAACTGACCTGGCTCTCTCCCCTGAAGGCAAAGGCATCGAACGGCAACAAGGGCCGCGTGGGCTGACCATCGACCTGCAGGCGCATGCCCTCGCCTTCGAGCACGGTGATGATCCGCTGGTAGCCGGTGAAACTGGAGAAGCCGCCCGACTCATTGATGTCGGCAATCGACAGGCGCCAACCGAAGCCATCAAGGCCGGCGCCGCCGGCGCGAGTGATCTCTTCGGTACTGCCGCCGCCGTTTTTCCACGGCATGCGGGGGTAGTCTTTGGCGCGTAAAACCTGCAACTGGCTCATTTGCTGAAGCGTCCTTCCAGACGGTGACGGGAACCGGGATGAATCAGACGAGCGGCAGTCACTGGCTGACGACCCGACCAGGTGCGGCGGCGGATCAACAGGCACGGCTCGCTCTGTTCGATTTGTAACAGGCGGCATTCTTCCGGCTCAGCGAGGATCGCCTCGACCACATGCTCGCCTTCGGTCAGCGGCGCCACCTGGGACAAATAGGCGTAGGGCGTCTGCCGGGTGAAGTCCTGCTTTAGGTAATCCGGGGCGATCTGTGCATTGACGAAGCGGTCTTCGATTTGCACGGCAATGCCATTCTCGTAATGGACGATCAGCGAATGGAACACCCGCTGCCCTTCACGCATGTCCAGGGCCAAGGCGCGCTCAGAGCCGGCCGCTTCTTCGGCGAGGGTGATCACCTTGCAACTGTGCTGATGACCGCGGGCGGCGATCTCATCGGCGATGTTGTTGACCTCAAACAGCGCCGACCGGGTCTTGGGTTCGGCAACGAAAGTGCCGACGCCTTGCATGCGCACCAACAGCCCTTCGGCAGTCAGCTCACGCAAAGCGCGGTTGATGGTCATGCGACTGAAGCCCAGTTGGCTAACCAGCTCGCTTTCCGACGGCACTCGATAGTGCGGCGGCCAGCTGCCATTCTGGATCTGCTGGGCAATCATTTGCTTGACCCGGGCATACAGCGGCGCCGGCCCCTCGCCCAACTGGGCAACCAGCGCGGAGACAGGAGGTGTCGGCACGGAATATGTCCTTTTCGGTTGGTATAAACGGTAGCTTGCCGGAGTTTACCCAGCAGGCAAACGTCTGTATATGTATATACAAATAATCACAATGAGGTGTGGGTCGATGTCCGTCTTCTTTGCCGAGCGCGCTTTGCTGCCTACGGGCTGGGCCGAAAACGTCCGAATCGAGGTCGGTGCCGATGGCCTACTAACCAGTGTGCAAGCTGACGGCTCGACTGAAGGCGCCGAGCGCGTGGCCGGCCCACTGCTGCCAGGCATGCCCAACCTGCATTCACACGCATTCCAGCGGGCCATGGCCGGTCTGGCCGAAGTGGCCGGCAACCCCAATGACAGCTTCTGGACCTGGCGCGAGCTGATGTACCGCCTGGTCGGTAAGATCAGCCCCGAGCAATTACAGGTTATCGCTCGCCAGCTGTACATCGAAATGCTCAAGGCCGGCTACACCTCGGTTGCCGAATTCCACTATGTGCACCATGACACCCAGGGCCAGGCTTACGCCGATCCGGCCGAGCTGTCTTTGCGCATCAGCCAGGCGGCCAGCGCCAGTGGCATTGGCCTGACCTTGCTGCCCGTGCTCTACAGCCACTCAGGTTTTGGTGGGCAAACGCCGAACGAAGGCCAGCGCCGCTTTATCAACAGCACCGAACGGTACCTGAGCCTGCAATCACGCCTGGCACCGCTGTTGGCCAAGCAACCGGCGCAAGCCCTGGGCCTGTGCTTCCACTCCCTGCGTGCGGTCACCCCGGAGCAGATTGCCGAGGTCCTGGCCGTCAGCGACAAGGCTTGTCCGGTGCATATTCATATTGCCGAGCAACAGAAGGAAGTCGACGACTGCCTGGCCTGGAGCGGTCGCCGCCCTTTGCAATGGCTGTATGAAAACACTGAAGTCGATCCGCGCTGGTGCCTGATCCATGCCACCCACGCAGAAGCTGACGAAGTGGCCTTGATGGCCCGCAGCGGCGCCGTCGCAGGCCTGTGCCTGACGACCGAAGCCAACCTCGGCGACGGCATCTTTCCGGCCGTGGATTACCTGGCCCAGGGCGGGCGCCTGGGGATTGGCTCCGACAGCCATGTGTCGCTGAGCGTGGTCGAGGAACTGCGCTGGCTGGAATATGGCCAGCGTCTGCGGGACCAGCGGCGCAACCGCCTCCATCGCGGTAACCAGCCGATGGTTGGACGGACCTTGTATGACGCGGCGTTAAGCGGCGGCGCGCAGGCGCTGGGGCAGCCGATTGGCGAGCTGGCGGTAGGCAAGCGGGCGGATTGGCTGGTGCTCGATGGCAACGATCCGTATCTGGCGACCGCCAGTGAAGATGGCATTCTCAATCGCTGGCTGTTTGCCGGAGGGGATCGTCAGGTGCGGGATGTGATGGTCAACGGCCGGTGGGTGGTGCGCCAGGGGCGGCATGCCCAGGAAGAGGAAAGTGCGCAGGAATTTTCCAGGGTGCTGCGGGCGTTGCTGGGCTGAAAAAAAATGCCTTGTTCTGCTTATAGAGCAAGGCATCTTGAGCAAAAGAAAAGATGTTGATCGCGTCATCCGGCCAAGTCGGTGAAGAGAAAAAACCGACTGTCCAGATATTCAACTATTGGAGGCAGGCGGTGAAGGCTCCGTCTTGAACGGCATGAAGGCTGATTGAACAAATGCACTGATTAATGCAAAAAACATAATCATCGGATGTTTCATAGTCAGAGTGCTGATATCACCAAAAAATAGTAAATCCTCATACAGCGCAACACCCATGTGAATGAAACCGAAAAAACCATTAAACAGAATGCAGAACAATGCTGTAGGGATATTTAAATCAGGGCCTGTGAAGCGAGCCTTCAGAAGGTATCCTGCCCACCCTCCCATAAAAGTCGCAACCACATACAACCAGAGGATCACTGTCGTAACTCTTTTTGTATTTGGTAAACATTTTGACCATTTGCATGCACTTCCATGAGCAGCGGTATCGCCCCAGCAGCCTTGTAAGATTTTACATAGTCAGTCGGCAGATAGTGGAACAACCGCCAAGCGCCTGGTTTTATAACCAGCCGCAACAGACTAAAAGCAGACAGCCCTATGTCAGCAGAAGCATAAGCTATATCCCCATGAGATGTAGTCCCCCCTAGCGCTTGAGATACACTCTGATAACCCTTCCTGACAGGCCCCTCTACATCAGAACGCCTCTCTAGAATATTCCGACCACTCTCATAAACATTGTTAGCACCATGCGCCATCAACGGTATACCCGCCACCACGCAAAGCGTTCCCACTGAGGCGTAGCAAATACCAGCTCCAGTGGCTACCTGAGCTCCCCCGGCAGCTACACCTATGCCTTTCATAGCGATGTCGGCTGTTTTTTGAAACAACCGTCGCATTGTCAAATTGAGTTCCGAGAGCCCCTGCTCAGGTGTCTTTTCACCCAGAGCAACGTCGTCCACTACTCGCTTGGCATAATAGGCAAACTCCCGATTAAACTGCATTCGCAATCTACCATCGCGCAGAAGCTGCGCACTTGAGGTACATGCCTGTTTCGTCAAGCGCACGGCAGCGTCGCTCACCTCCCAATAAGCATTACTGTCCAGAGGAAAAGGTGAGGGACGACTGCTCATTCGTCTTCACCCCAGAAACAGGAGCCACTGGTACCCGCGAGGTGGTGGGTCCAGATAATACTGCGATAGCGAATGGAGAGTTGCTCTTGAGTTTCGGCCTCACTGTGCAGAACCGCATGGGGCATATCGAGCATCAGATCGGCGACCTGCGCGTCGCCCAGCTTAATGGTGTAGTACTTCTCTTGAGTGCCATATGAAGAGGTACGATAGAAACTGATAGTGCAATCAATTACCTCCCGATTGGTCAGAGCCTGCGCCAAGAGCGGTGATGACTTGTCGATATTCTTGGTGATGACGATGGGACCGTGTGTGGCGCGCTTGATATTGCCAACATTTGTCATGCCGTGATTCAGCGCCAGCACCATGATCTCGTCCGTATGCCCCGCTTGGCATTTGTTGCCAATAGACTCCTGACTTGAGCACCCGGCGGAGATAAGCCCTTGCGTCTTACCTGTGATGGTTATGTAGCCGTGACTCGCCATATGCGTTACTCCCTGTTGTCAGAGAGCGCAGCTTAATTTTTGGGTGCTAGAGGGTATGTAGGATGCTTCCGTAAATTGTTACAGGCGTATGTTACATCTGCAATCGCAGGGCAAGCCCGCACCTACCGGCTACCTATCTGCACCGGTGGGATCGGACTTGCCCCGCGAAAAGACCTCACTGCTTATTCACAGCCATATCCTTATCCGCCACCCGCCAGATCAAACGGTTGGTGTCGTAGCCTTGCTGACGCGCCTTGGCCAGCAGGCTTTCACGCTGCCAAGCCGGAACACTCGGCGTACGCGAGAGAATCCACAGGTATTTACGGTCCGGGTTGCCGACCAGTGCGGTCTGGTAGTCAGCACTGACATACAGAACCCAGTAATCACCCTTGATTGCACCCGGCAGTAGTTTCGAGAACCAGTTGTCGAACTCCACCCAGAGCTTGTCGGTCTTGCCCGGGACTTGCGGCGTAGCGCTGCCGCTGGCTTCCTGCCATTCACCTTCAAGGGTCATGCACCGGTTGAGTACACCAACCGAGCCATCGGGCCTGAGGTTGTAATGGGCCTCGGACTGGGCGCAATCGCGCTGGAAGAACATCGGCAGGCGTGCCAACTCAAACCATTTGCCCTGGTAACGCTTGAGGTCGACGTTGTCGACCGTCTTCGGCGGTATCGGGCCCGTCCCCGAGTTGGCGCAGCCGCCTAGAACCAGGGCGGCGCACAAAGCCAGCAGCAGCGATTTCATTTGAGTCCCTGCCCGGAGTACATCAGCACCTTGTCAGCCGCATATTGCACACTGATGAAGGTTTTCTCATCACCCCAGGTACAGCTGGACATGCCCAGAGCGCCGGAGCACTCCTTCGGTGCGCCGAGCAGCTTTTCAACCTCGGCCTTGGCCATGCCGGCCTTGAGTTGTGAGTAGTTTTCCTGGTTGATCTTGTTGCACGCAGTCAGAAACACGCACAAAGACAGCAGGGCGAGGGAACGCAACGACATGAAAGGTCACTCCTGGACATGAGGGTGCAGGCGCAGTGGCCTACCGACAGCTTAGAAGGGCAAAAGTCCTTCTGGTTCCCGAGCCTTTGCGCTTTCCTGACGTCAATTGCCTGCCTTTGGTCGTATAGATCACTTCGGCGGTTAATCTTTTGCTCGCACTGGACGACACAGGGATGCGCTGCGACCGATTGCCGCGCCCTCCTCCGTTGACCCGCCTTGTGCAGACAGACCTCGCAATGACAAAAAACCTGAAATTCAGCCACAAGATTTTGCTCGCCGCCGCTCTGGTGGTCGCTGTTGCCTTCACCTGCTTTGTCCTGTTCAACGATTATCGCCAGCGTCAGACCCTACGCAGCAATACCGAAGCCTCCATGCAGGAGCTCGGCAGTTTGACCAGCAGCAACATCCAGACCTGGCTGCAAAGCCGCATCCAGATTCTGCAATCGCTGTCCCAACAAGTGGCCATCGATGGCGCCAGCAAGGACAGCCTGACCCGCAGCCTCAATCTGCCGGTGTACAGCAGCAACTTTCTTCTGACCTATTTCGGCGGCCAGGATGGCTACATGCAGTCGGTGCCGCTGGGCAGCCGACCTGCCGACTACGATCCGCGCGTGCGCGGCTGGTACAAAGCCGCTAGCGCCGCAGGCCAGACCATCGTCACCGAACCGTACATTTCGGCCTCGGCGAACAAGCTGGTGATTACCCTGGCGACACCTGTGCAGCATCAGGGCCGACTGATCGGCGTAAACGGTGCCGACACCGACCTGGACAGCATCAGTGCAATCATCAACGCCCTGAACTTCGACGGTCACGGCCAGGCTTTCATCGTTAACGGCGACGGCAAGATTCTGGTGCACCCTGATGCCAAGCTGGTGCTGAAAAGCCTCGACCAAGCCTACCCCCAGAACACCCCGCAGATCGGCGCGGGCCTGCATGAAGCCGAGCAAGATGGGCACAAACAGTTCATCAGTTTCACCAAGGTCAATGGCGTGCCATCGGCTGACTGGTATGTGGCC
The DNA here is from genome assembly GCF_002845275.2 of Pseudomonas sp. S06B 330. Classification (NCBI taxonomy): domain Bacteria; kingdom Pseudomonadati; phylum Pseudomonadota; class Gammaproteobacteria; order Pseudomonadales; family Pseudomonadaceae; genus Pseudomonas; species Pseudomonas tussilaginis. The sequence continues at coordinate 5,418,864 of NZ_CP088149.1, forward strand.
CTGGTCCTCGACCAGGACTTCGCCTTTGCCATGCTGAGCGAGCTGCGCACCACGGCGATAGTCGCCACGGTGATCGCGGTGCTGATCATCATCGCCCTGCTCGGCCTGCTGATCCGCGTGCTGATGGAGCCGCTGCACGTGATGGGACGGGCGATGCACGACATTGCCGAAGGCGAAGGCGACCTCACCCGACGCCTGCGCATTCATGGTCAGGACGAATTCGGCAGCCTCGGCCAATCGTTCAACCGCTTTGTCGAACGCATTCATGAGTCGATTCGCGAAGTGTCCTCGGCCACCGGCCAGGTCAACGAAGTGGCGTTGCGGGTAATCAGCGCCTCGAACGCTTCGATTCACAACGCCGACCAGCAGTCGAGCCGTACCAGCAGTGTTGCCGCAGCGATTAACCAGCTAGGTGCCGCCGCCCAAGAGATCGCCCAGAACGCCGCCCTCGCCTCTCAGCACTCCAGCGATGCGCGCAGCCTGGCCTCCGAAGGCCAGCACGTGGTTGAGCAGACCATTGAGGTGATGAACCAGCTGTCCGCGAAGATCAGCGACTCATGCGACAACATCGAAACACTCAACGCCAATACGGTGAACATCGGCCAGATCCTCGAAGTAATCAGTGGCATTTCTCAGCAGACCAATCTGCTGGCGCTCAACGCCGCCATCGAGGCGGCGCGTGCCGGTGAAGCGGGACGTGGTTTTGCCGTGGTCGCCGATGAAGTGCGCAACCTCGCCCATCGCACCCAGGACTCGGCGCAACAGGTACAGCGCATCATCGAAGATCTGCAGGCGGGTGCGCGCGTCGCGGTCAGCACCATGACCGAAAGCCAGAGTCACAGTGAACACAGTGTGGGCATCGCCAACCAGGCCGGTGCGCGCTTGGGCAGTGTGACTCAACGCATCGGCGAGATTGATGGCATGAACCAGTCGGTAGCTACCGCTACAGAAGAACAGACGGCCGTGGTCGAGTCGATCAATGTCGACATTACCGAGATTAATACGCTGAATCAGGAAGGCGTGGAGAACCTGCAGGCGACCTTGCGTGCCTGCAACGACCTGGAGAATCAGGCCAGTCGCTTGAAGCAGTTGGTGGGTAGTTTCAGGATTTGATCCTGTCTTGAAGGCCTCATCGCCGGCAAGACCGGCTCCCACAGAATCACCGATATTGTGGGAGCCGGCCTTGCCGGCGATGAATTCACCTCAGAACCTTGAGCCCGGCTCCAACAAGAAATCCATCTCCTCATCGGTACTTGGCCGATTCAGAATCAGGTTGCGGTGCGGGAAGCGGCCAAACCGGGCAATCACCCGCTGGTGCTGCTCAGCGTAATCGAGGAAACCCTCGAACAAACGCCGGTCACTGTCTGGCTGGGCATCGAGCAACAAGCGATAACGCTCAGTGCTGACGTTCTGCCAGTCGAGCACTTCGGCATGCTCAAGCACCAGCAGGATGAACACCCGCTGGATTGGCAACAACTGATAGTCCCAGGCCTTGTCCAGCCCCTGCATCACCAGCACTTGCGCACGCCGGTCGCCATCGAAGGCGCGCGGCGTGTCGCGGTGGATCATGCGCGGCAGCTGGTCAAGCAACAAGACCAGCCCAAGCCAGCCTTGAGGGCTTTGCAGCCACTCATCCAGACCACCCGCCAGGGCCTGCTCGACCAGATCGCCGAAGCGCTCTTGCGCCTCGACGTCGTGGTGCTTGCCAAACCACAGCGTGCTCTTCTCGTCAGCGACGTCCTGGGGACTGGTGCCCCATCCGAACCACCACTCCAGTAACGGCTGCCAAGGTGCGAGCATGGACTTACTCCTGGTGATAACCGGTAACGCGCTCGACTTCCTGCTTGGAGCCAAGGAACACTGCCACACGCTGGTGCAGGCTCTCTGGCTGGATGTCGAGGATGCGCTGACGACCGTCGGTGGAAGCACCGCCGGCCTGTTCGATGATGAAAGACATCGGGTTGGCTTCGTACATCAGACGCAGCTTGCCCGGCTTGGACGGCTCACGCGCGTCACGCGGGTACATGAACAGGCCGCCACGGGTCAGGATGCGGTGCACATCGGCAACCATCGAGGCAATCCAGCGCATGTTGTAGTTCTTGTTCAGCGGACCAGTTTCACCGGCCAGCAACTCGCCCACATAGCGGGTCACCGGCTCTTCCCAGTGACGCTGGTTGGACATGTTGATGGCGAATTCAGCGGTGGTTTCCGGCACCTGGATGTTCTCGTGGGTCAGCACGAAGCTGCCCAGTTCGCGGTCCAGGGTGAAACCTTTGACACCGTTGCCCAGGGTCAGGATCAGCATGGTCTGTGGGCCGTAGATCGCGTAGCCGGCGGCAACCTGCTTAGTGCCTGGCTGCAGGAAGGCCTGCTCGTTCAGGCTTTCGTTCTGGCTCAGGTACTCATTAGGGCAACGCAGTACCGAGAAGATGGTGCCGACCGAAACGTTGACGTCGATGTTCGACGAGCCGTCCAGTGGGTCGAATACCAGCAGGTAGGCGCCTTTCGGGTATTTACCCGGGATCTGGTAGGCATTGTCCATTTCTTCGGACGCCATGCCCGCCAGGTGACCGCCCCACTCGTTGGCTTCGAGCAGAATGTCGTTGGAGATCACGTCCAGTTTCTTCTGGACTTCGCCCTGCACGTTTTCAGTGCCCATGCTGCCCAGGACGCCGCCCAGCGCGCCCTTGGAAACGTTGTGGCTAATCTCCTTGCACGCACGCGCCACCACTTCGATCAGGAAGCGCAGATCGGCAGGGGTACTGTTGCTGCGGGTCTGCTCAATCAAATAGCGACTCAGGGTAACGCGGGACATGTAAGGCTCCGAAGGAAGGGGGTAGTAAAAACCCCCGCAGTTTACAGGGAGAGTGCAGCGCTAGCGAGCTATCCGACGCGCTTGCCCGATCAGACGGCACTTTGGCCCGAGAGTTCACCGCTCCCGGGCCGCCATGTTGAGCTTAGTCAAGCGCCTTCCAGATTTGCCTGGCGTACTCGCCAATGGTCCGATCCGAGGAGAACCAGCCCATCCGCGCGGTGTTCAGCACTGCGATACGCCACCACTGCTTGGGATCGTGCCAGAGTTCCTCAACACGGCGCTGGGCATCCCAATAGGCGTCGAAGTCAGCACACACCAGGAAACGGTCATGGGCCACCAATGAATCCACAAGGCCAACATAGCGTGACGGATCGTCTGGAGAGAACACCCCGCCACGAATAGCCTGGAGCACGTCATTGAGCCGACTCGACGCCGCGATGGCGGCATTGGCACCAAAGTCGCCACTGCGTTTACGCGCCTCCACCTGCTGCGCCGTCAGGCCAAAGATGAACATGTTCTCTGTACCGACTTGCTCGCTCATCTCCACGTTGGCGCCATCGAGGGTACCGATGGTCAACGCGCCATTGAGGCCAAACTTCATGTTGCTGGTGCCTGACGCCTCGTACCCGGCGGTAGAGATCTGTTCGGAGAGGTCCGCCGCTGGAATGATGCTTTCCGCCAGACTGACGTTGTAATTGGGCAGGAACACCACCTTGAGCAAGCCGCGCACAGTCGGGTCGTTATTCACCACCCGGGCAATGTCGTTGCTCAGCTTGATGATCAGCTTGGCCTGGTGATAGCTGGCTGCCGCTTTGCCGGCGAAGATTTTCACCCGCGGCGCCCAAAGAGTGCCGGGCTCGGAGCGGATCGCTTGGTACAAGGCCACGGTATGCAGCAAATTCAGCAGCTGGCGCTTGTACTCGTGAATACGCTTGACCTGCACATCGAACATCGCTTCGGGGTTGACCGTAATGCCTACTCGCTCTTGGATCAGACTGGCCAGAGCCCGCTTGCTGTGCAATCGCTGCTCGGCAAACTGCTTGCGGAACGCTGCCTTGTCGGCAAAGGGATCAAGGTCGCGCAGGCGCCCTTGCGGGTTGTCCAGCACGTCCTCACCCAGGGCCTCGACCAACATGCCGGTCAGCTGCGGGTTCGCCTGATACAACCAGCGACGGAAGGTGATGCCGTTGGTCTTGTTGTTGATCCGCTCGGGATAGAGCTTATGCAGCTCGGCAAACACGGTACTGCGCATCAGCTTGGTGTGCAGTGCCGACACGCCATTGATGCTGTGCGAGCCCAGAAACGCCAGATTGCCCATACGGACACGCCGGCCGTTGTCTTCCTCGATCAGCGACACCGCACGCAGCACATCGAAATCATGAATGCCTTTGGCCCGCAGGGCGTCGATGTGAAAGGCATTGATCAAGTAGATGATCTGCATGTGCCGCGGCAGCATGCGCTCCATCAGGCCGACCGGCCACGTTTCCAGGGCCTCGGGCAGCAAGGTGTGGTTGGTATAAGCCAAGGTGTTGACGGTCAGGTGCCAAGCGGTATCCCAAGGCACTTCGTGCTGATCGACGAGCAGGCGCATCAGCTCGGCCACGGCAATCGATGGGTGGGTATCGTTAAGCTGGATCGCTGCCGACTCATGCAGGTTGAGCAAACTGTCATGTATGTTCAGGTGGCGGCGGAGCAAATCCTGCAACGAGGCGCAGACAAAAAAGTACTCTTGGCGCAGGCGCAGCTCCTGACCGGCCTCGGTGCTGTCAGCCGGGTACAGCACCCGCGAGATACTCTCGGCGCGCGCCACTTCGGCCACGGCGCCCAAGTGGTCGCCCGCATTGAAGCGCTCCAAGTGTAGCTCTTCCAGTGCCCGTGCTCGCCACAGGCGCAGGGTGTTGACGCTGGCACCGCGCCAGCCAACCACCGGCGTGTCATAGGCTACCGCACGCACGGTCTCGGCCGGCCACCACACCTGACGCTGCTGGCCATTGGCATCCTGCACTGTTTCAACGCTGCCACCAAAACTGATCGGGTAAATCACCTCGGCCCGCTCGAACTCCCAAGGGTTGCCGAAATCCAGCCAATGCTCAGTCTGCTCTTGCTGCCAGCCATCGACCACGGCCTGGCGGAACAGGCCATGCTCGTAACGAATACCGTATCCATGGGCAGCTATGCCCAGGGTCGACATACTCTCCATAAAACACGCTGCCAGACGGCCCAGGCCACCATTGCCCAAGGCCGCATCCGGCTCCAGCAGACGAATGCGTTCAAGGTCGACATCAAGGCCACTGAGTGCCTCGCGGGCGATATCGAGCAAGCCTAGGTTGCTCAAGCTGTCGTAGAGCAAACGGCCAATGAGGAATTCCAGAGACAGGTAATACACCCGTTTCTGACTGCTGCGGTAAATCTGCCGGGTATGGTCCATCCAATGATCGACCATGTGATCACGGGCAGCCAGGGCGATGGCTTCGAACCAGTCATGATCGAAAGCGTGTTCCGGGTCCTTGCCGACGGCGTAGGTCAACTTATCCAGTACAGCGGTGCGAAAAGCGGCCACCTCTGCGTCACGAGCGAGTGGTTCCTGAGACATGCGACGTCCTCGATCAGATTGACGAATGCGGATGGAGATTTCTCAGCCTAGACCGTTCGACGCAGAGCGAAAGCGTAGGTTCGGGAGTTTCTGCGCTAAAGCGCTACCTGATGGCAACGTAACCGGCAAATGGTTGTTCACATTTTGATCAACTCCGGTATGATCGCGCGCCCATATAGAACATCTAAAACCTGAGCCTGATGAAACCGACCCTGATCGCCGCCGCCGAAGTTGACCGCCTGGAGACCTGGCAGAAATACCAAAGCCATATGTGCGGAGGCTGCAACTCGACCTGCTGCACCTTGCCGACGGAAGTGAAAATCAAAGACCTGATCCGCATGGGTGTAGTGGATGAGTTCGAGGTGGGAGAGCCACCGAAGAACATTGCCAAGCGTTTGCAGAAGGACGGCATCATCCAGCGATTCAATCAGAAGTCGGGGATTTTCACCCTGGCGCAGATGAGCAACGACGATTGCCTGTACCTGGATCGCAAGAGCCGCATGTGCACCATTTATGACAAGCGTCCGGACACCTGCCGCAACCACCCGCGGATCGGCCCGCGACCAGGATATTGCGCGTATATCCCCAAGCCTGCAGCGCGCCGCTAAACGCATCGCCGGCAAGACCCGCGCCCACAGCCAGCCTTGCCGGCGATAGGGCCAACACGCTTTCAAACCCTACACAAACAAAAACGCCCCCGGTCTTTCGACCGGGGGCGTTCTCATTCAGCCTGAACTAACTCAGTTCTTGGCTTTCTTGGCAGCGCGGGTACGCTCGCCTTCGTCGAGGATCTTCTTACGCAGACGGATCGACTTAGGAGTGACTTCACACAGCTCGTCGTCCTGGATGAATTCCAGAGCCTGTTCCAGGGTGAAGCGAACAGGTGGAACCAGAGCGATGGTTTCGTCTTTACCCGAAGCACGCATGTTGTCGAGCTTCTTGCCCTTGGTAGGGTTGACGCCCAGGTCGTTGTCACGGCTGTTCAGACCAACGATCTGACCGTTGTAGATCTCCTGACCGTGCTCAACGAACAGCTTGCCGCGAGCCTGCAGGGTTTCCAGCGAGTAGGTCAGTGCCTTGCCGGTTTCTACCGAAACCAGTACGCCGTTCTGACGGCCGGACATGTGGCCAGACTTCATCGGAGCGTAGCGATCGAAGATCGAGGTCAGGATGCCTGCACCGTTGGTCAGGGTCAGGAACTGGTTACGGAAACCGATCAGACCACGGGCTGGGATGTTGTATTCCAGGCGTACACGGCCCTTGCCATCCGGAACCATGTTGGTCAGGTCGCCTTTACGCAGACCCATTTCTTCCATGACCTTGCCCTGCGAATCTTCAGGGATGTCGATAGTGACGTTCTCGAACGGCTCGTTCTTGACGCCGTCGACTTCACGGATGATTACTTCTGGACGACCAACGCCCATTTCGAAGCCTTCGCGACGCATGGTTTCGATCAGTACCGACAGGTGCAGCTCACCACGGCCGGAAACCTTGAACTTGTCAGCCGAGTCGCCTTCTTCAACGCGCAGTGCAACGTTGTACAGCAGCTCTTTGTCCAGACGCTCTTTGATGTTACGGCTGGTGACGAACTTGCCTTCTTTACCGCAGAACGGCGAGTCGTTGACCTGGAAAGTCATCGAAACGGTTGGTTCGTCGACGGTCAGCGGCTTCATCGCCTCAACGGCGTCCGGGGCACACAGGGTGTCGGAGATGAACAGCTCGTCGAAACCGCTGATGCAGACGATGTCGCCAGCCAGGGCTTCTTCAACGTCAACGCGGTGCAGACCGTGGTGACCCATCAGCTTGAGGATACGGCCGTTACGCTTCTTGCCGTCGACATCGATGGCAACAACCGGGGTGTTCGGCTTGACGCGACCACGGGCGATACGGCCAACACCGATAACACCCAGGAAGCTGTTGTAGTCCAGTGCCGAGATTTGCATCTGGAACGGACCGTCACGGTCAACAGCAGGCGCCGGTACGTTGTCGATGATCGACTGGTACAGCGGGGTCATGTCTTCGGCCATTTCGGTGTGGTCCAGACCGGCAATGCCGTTCAGGGCCGAGGCGTAGACGACTTTGAAGTCCAGCTGTTCTTCGGTGGCACCGAGGTTGTCGAACAGATCGAAGATCTGGTCCAGAACCCAGTCAGGACGCGCGCCCGGACGGTCAACCTTGTTGATGACCACGATTGGACGCAGGCCGGCTTCGAAAGCCTTCTTGGTCACGAAACGGGTTTGCGGCATAGGGCCGTCTTGGGCGTCGACCAGCAGCAGCACCGAGTCAACCATCGACATTACACGCTCAACCTCGCCACCGAAGTCGGCGTGGCCGGGGGTGTCGACGATGTTGATGTGGTAGCCGTTCCAGTTGATGGCGGTGTTTTTCGCCAGAATGGTAATACCGCGCTCTTTTTCCTGGTCGTTGGAGTCCATGACGCGCTCGTCGTTGAGCTCGTTACGCTCCAGAGTGCCGGACTGACGCAGGAGTTTGTCGACCAGGGTGGTTTTACCATGGTCAACGTGGGCGATGATGGCGATGTTACGCAGATTTTCGATCACGTGTGTATCTCGATCAGAGGATTCGGGTTGCCGCCCAGTCTAGGCGACGAATATGAATGAATGGCGCTCAACGGGCCCGCAGGTCGGGAGGGCGATGGCGGATGCTCCCGCCATACAACCCCGGCGTTTTATGTCGGACGATAAACGCGCACATTGGCATGTCCCTCACTGAGCAAATGATGGGCATGCAGGCGACTCATCACACCCTTGTCGCAATACAGCAGGTACTGACGCGTAGCGTCCAGCTCCTTGAAGCGACTGTTCAGGGCGTAGAACGGCAAGGCCTTGACCTCGATGCCGTCCAGTTCCAGGGGCTGGTCTTCCTGGGCATCAGGGTGACGAATATCAATCACCACCTGCCCGGCCAACGCCTGGCTGACTTCTTCGATCTGGATATCCTGGCCGAGTTCATCGATCACATTGTCGATGGACACCAGGCGAGCACGCTCCAGGGCGCGCTCGAGCACAGCCATGTCGAACTGCTTCTCTTCATGGTCAACGCGATGACGCTTGGCACAGGTGGTCGGGTTCACCGAGATCACGCCGCAGTACTCAGGCATGTGCTTGGCGAACTCGGCGGTACCGATCTGGTTGGCCTGGTCGATGATGTCCTGCTTGTGGCTGGCCAGCAACGGACGCAGTACCAGCTTCTCGGTGGCCGAGTCGATCACTGCCAGGTTCGGCAGGGTCTGGCTGGAAACCTGGGAGATCGCCTCGCCGGTCACCAGTGCATCAATTTCAAGGCGGTCAGCAATATTGGTCGCAGCGCGTAGCATCATGCGCTTGAGGGTCACGCCCATGTAGCTGTTGTCGACCTTGCCGAGAATCTCGCCGACCACTTCTTCGAACGGCACGCTGACGAACAGCACACGCTGGCTGCTGCCGTATTTTTTCCACAGGAAGTGGGCGACTTCCATCACCCCCAACTCGTGGGCACGGCCGCCCAGGTTAAAGAAGCAGAAGTGCGTCATCAGACCGCGGCGCATCATCTGGTAGGCCGCGACGGTGGAGTCGAAACCACCCGACATCAGCACCAGAGTCTGCTCCAGCGTGCCCAGTGGGTAGCCACCGATGCCTTTATGCTGGTTGTGAATCACGTACAGGCGCTTGTCACGAACCTCGATGCGTACCTCAACCTCCGGGGTGCGCAGGTCGATCCCGGCGGCGCCGCACTGCTGGCGCAGCTGGCTGCCGACATAACGGTCGACGTCCATCGAGGTAAAGTCGTGGTGGCCGCCGCGCTTGCAACGCACGGCAAAGCGCTTACCGGCCAGCAGGTGGCCGAAGTGGGTCTTGCACTTGGCGACGATATCGTCGAAGTCGCCCAGCGGGTATTCGTCGACCTGCAGGAAGTGGGCGATGCCCGGCATGCAGGTCAGACGCTCGATCATCTCGCGCAGGACTTTCTCGTCCTCGATGCGGGTGACCACCTCGAGGTTGTCCCAGACACCATCAACCGCGAGCGCAGGATCGAGGTCCTTGAGCACGGTACGGATGTTGCGGCCCAGTTGACGGATGAAGCGCTTGCGAACCGGGCGGCTCTTGATGGTGATCTCTGGGAAGACTTTTACGATTAGTTTCATTGAAAACAGCGCGCGCAATGCCGACTAAAAAAGTGGGGCGCGGATTATAGCGGAAATTGCTCAAGGTTTAACCAATTAATCTACAGAAGGTTTGACGCGCACCAAAATGAGGCATCAAGCCTGATTTACGCCTCTTATGAGTGCAGGAATGCCGTAGATTTTCCGCCAAACGGGGCTGGAATGCGTAGAAATCGGGCAAGACATCCAAACCGGGGCACTGGCATGCAATTTGCTCCCTTGTGAGGCAGGTTGCCTTGGCCGACTATTCGCGCCCGGCATCACCCAAATTCAAGGGCTGCACAGGCACGCTCTACCCCACCCCGGAGGACACTATGTCGAAGTCGGTTCAACTCATCAAAGATCATGACGTTAAATGGATTGATCTGCGCTTCACGGACACCAAAGGCATTCAACATCACGTGACCATGCCGTCGCGTGATGCCCTGGATGAAGACTTCTTCGAAGCCGGCAAGATGTTCGACGGTTCCTCCATCGCTGGCTGGAAAGGCATTGAAGCTTCCGACATGATCCTGATGCCGGACGACTCCTCCGCCGTACTGGACCCGTTCACCGAAGAACCGACCCTGATCCTGGTCTGCGACATCATCGAACCTTCGACCATGCAAGGCTATGACCGCGACCCACGCGCCATCGCCCGCCGCGCCGAAGAGTACCTGAAGACCACCGGCATCGGTGACACCGTGTTCGTCGGCCCAGAGCCTGAGTTCTTCATCTTCGACGAAGTGAAGTTCAAGTCCGACATCTCCGGCTCGATGTTCAAGATCTACTCCGAGCAAGGCTCGTGGATGTCCGACCAGGACGTAGAAGGCGGTAACAAAGGCCACCGTCCTGGCGTCAAAGGCGGCTACTTCCCAGTTCCGCCGTTCGACCACGACCACGAAATCCGTACTGCCATGTGCAACGCCATGGAAGAAATGGGCCTGGTCATCGAAGTTCACCACCACGAAGTGGCGACTGCCGGCCAGAACGAAATCGGCGTGCAGTTCAACACCCTGGTGAAGAAGGCTGACGAAGTTCAGACCCTCAAGTACTGCGTACACAACGTTGCCGACGCCTACGGCCGCACCGCGACCTTCATGCCTAAGCCACTGTACGGCGACAACGGCTCGGGCATGCACGTGCACATGTCCATCTCCAAAGAAGGCAAGAACACCTTCTCCGGCGAAGGCTATGCTGGCCTGTCCGACACTGCCCTGTACTTCATCGGCGGTATCATCAAGCACGGTAAGGCGCTGAACGGCTTCACCAACCCGGCTACCAACTCCTACAAGCGTCTGGTACCAGGCTTCGAAGCACCCGTAATGCTGGCCTACTCGGCCCGTAACCGTTCGGCCTCGATCCGTATCCCTTACGTTTCCAGCCCGAAAGCCCGCCGTATCGAAGCGCGCTTCCCGGACCCAGCGGCCAACCCATACCTGTGCTTCGCTGCACTGATGATGGCCGGTCTGGACGGCATCCAGAACAAGATCCACCCAGGCGACGCCGCCGACAAGAACCTGTACGACCTGCCGCCTGAAGAGGCGAAAGAGATCCCTCAGGTGTGCGGCAGCCTCAAAGAAGCCCTGGAAGAGCTGGACAAGGGCCGTGCGTTCCTGACCAAGGGCGGCGTGTTCTCCGATGACTTCATCGATGCCTACATCGCCCTGAAGAGCGAAGAAGAAATCAAGGTCCGTACCTTTGTACACCCACTGGAATACGAGCTGTACTACAGCTGCTAATTCAGTGACGCCTGCGCAAGCGGCGTAACGCGACAGACAGAGGCCTCCTTCGGGAGGCCTTTTGTTTTTCTGCCCTTCTACGGGCCGGCGAGGCCTTTCTGGTCCGCGTCACCGCCCATTTGCGCTTCGCAATGTAATTCTTACCCTATGCTCTATATTGGTGCGCACCCCAGCATACAGCTGAGCAAATCAACCCATTTTGGTTCAAGCAAACGGCCAGATCAGGGCTTTATAGCCATAACTGGCGCAAAATCAGGTCTTTATCCGGCAGATCCGCTTCTTTTCGGAGCCTTGGTTTGTTTTTTGCATTTTCTTGTTACCAGCAGACAACCAGCGCCCGCGACCCTGGCACAACCGGGGTCGTCATGAGCCAAAAGAGGTCACCGACGCCCCATGACCATCAGCGATGCCCTGCACCGACTGCTACTGGACAACCTGACTACCGCTACCATCTTGCTCAATGCCGAGTTGCGCCTTGAGTACATGAACCCGGCCGCGGAAATGCTCTTGGCCATCAGCGGCCAGCGCAGCCATGGGCAATTCATCAGCGAACTGTTCACCGAATCACCTGAAGCGCTCAATTCCCTGCGCCAGGCGGTGGTACACGCCCACCCATTCACCAAGCGCGAAGCGCAACTGACCTCACTGACCGGCCAGACCCAGACCGTCGACTATGCGGTAACGCCGATCCTCAGTGGCGGGCGGACCTTGTTACTGCTCGAAGTGCACCCACGCGACCGCTTGCTGCGCATCACCAAGGAAGAGGCCCAGCTGTCCAAACAGGAAACCACCAAGCTGCTGGTGCGTGGCCTGGCCCACGAAATCAAGAACCCACTGGGCGGTATTCGCGGCGCGGCCCAACTGCTGTCCCGGGAACTGCCCGAGGAAGGCCTCAAGGATTACACCAATGTGATCATTGAAGAGGCTGACCGCCTGCGCAACCTGGTCGATCGCATGCTGGGTTCGAACAAATTGCCGTCGCTGGCGATGACCAATATCCATGAAGTACTCGAACGGGTCTGTAGCCTGGTCGAGGCTGAAAGCCAAGGCGGCATCACCCTGGTGCGCGATTACGACCCGAGCCTGCCGGACGTGCTGATCGACCGCGAGCAGATGATCCAGGCCGTACTCAATATCGTGCGCAACGCCATGCAGGCCATCAGCGGCCAAAACGAACTGCGCCTGGGGCGTATCAGCTTGCGCACACGAGCCATGCGCCAGTTCACCATTGGCCACACTCGCCATCGCCTGGTGGCCAAGGTCGAGATCATCGACAACGGCCCCGGCATTCCTGCCGAGCTGCAGGAAACCATCTTCTATCCCATGGTCAGCGGTCGCCCCGACGGTACCGGGCTGGGCCTGGCCATTACCCAGAACATCATCAGCCAGCACCAGGGCCTGATCGAGTGTGACAGCCATCCTGGCCACACCACCTTCTCGATCTTCCTGCCCCTGGAACAAGGAGCCACCGCCTCATGAGCCGTAGTGAAACTGTCTGGATCGTCGACGATGACCGCTCCATCCGCTGGGTCCTGGAAAAAGCCCTGCAACAGGAAGGCATGACCACCCAGAGCTTCGACAGCGCCGACGGGGTCATGAGCCGCCTGGCTCGGCAGCAGCCGGACGTGATCATCTCCGATATCCGCATGCCCGGTGCCAGTGGTCTGGACCTGCTGGCGCAGATTCGCGATCAGCACCCGCGTCTGCCGGTGATCATCATGACTGCCCATTCAGACCTTGATAGCGCGGTGGCGTCCTATCAGGGTGGCGCGTTTGAATACTTGCCCAAGCCGTTTGACGTCGATGAGGCGGTGTCGCTGGTCAAGCGCGCCAATCAGCACGCTCAGGAGCAACAAGGCCTGGATATCGCCCCAAGCCTGACCCGCACCCCGGAGATCATCGGCGAAGCACCGGCGATGCAGGAGGTGTTCCGCGCCATCGGTCGCCTCAGCCACTCCAACATCACTGTGCTGATCAATGGCGAATCCGGCACCGGTAAAGAACTGGTCGCCCATGCCCTGCACCGCCACAGTCCGCGTGCAGCGTCGCCGTTCATCGCTCTGAATATGGCGGCAATTCCCAAGGACCTGATGGAGTCCGAGCTGTTCGGCCACGAAAAAGGCGCGTTCACTGGTGCAGCCAATCTGCGTCGTGGCCGCTTTGAACAAGCCGATGGCGGCACACTGTTCCTCGATGAGATCGGCGATATGCCGGCTGATACCCAGACCCGTCTGCTGCGCGTGCTGGCTGACGGTGAGTTCTATCGAGTCGGTGGCCATGTGCCGGTGAAGGTCGACGTGCGCATCATTGCCGCCACCCACCAGAATCTGGAAACCCTGGTACAGGCCGGCAAGTTCCGTGAAGACCTGTTCCATCGCCTCAACGTGATCCGCATCCATATCCCGCGTCTGGCTGATCGCCGTGAAGACATCCCGACCTTGGCACGGCACTTCCTCGGCCGTGCTGCCCAGGAACTGGCGGTTGAACCCAAATTGCTCAAGGCCGAAACCGAAGAGTTCATGCGCAACTTGCCGTGGCCAGGTAACGTGCGCCAGCTGGAAAATACCTGCCGTTGGATCACTGTGATGGCCTCGGGCCGGGAAGTGCATATCGGTGATCTACCGCCCGAGCTGCTCAACCTGCCACAAGATGCCGCGCCGGTGACCAACTGGGAACAGGCGCTGCGCCAATGGGCGGACCAGGCCCTGTCCCGTGGCCAGTCAAACCTGCTTGACAGTGCAGTGCCGAGTTTCGAGCGGATCATGATCGAGACCGCCCTCAAGCACACCGCTGGTCGCCGTCGCGATGCCGCGGTGCTGCTCGGTTGGGGGCGCAACACCCTGACGCGCAAGATCAAAGAGTTGGGGATGAAGGTCGATGGTGGCGACGAGGACGGAGACGACGAGGCCTGACCGTCATGGCCTCATCGCTGGTAACGCCGGCTGCCACAGGTTCAGGGTTGACCCAGGCTTTTGTGGGAGCCGGTCTTGCCGGCGATGGATTGCAAAACAGTCCTGAAATTGCACTGCCATGCACCGAGCAACGTCTATTTTGCACCGTCACAACGCACAAATCCCCGCCCCAATCCCGCATCGCCGGATAAAACCCAGTATTTTGCGGACTGCAACAAAACTGGCATACACCCTGCATTAGTATCAGTACTTCCAGTTTTGGGGGCCTTGGTACAGGCAGGCCGGGGATTCCCCTCTTTTATTCGCGCAGGCGCACCTGCACTCGCCAGCGGCCATCGTCCTCTGCACCGCTCCAGTCGCCGTGCAGAGGACGGGCCGCCACCAACGTCACCAGCAGCCCACCATCACTTTTCTGCACGCGCCAAGCAACCGGCTTGCCCTGCTGACGCAACTGGCCACGCGCGGCCTTGCCTTCGGCCTCGAACAGCAAGGCCAGGGTGCCATCGACTTCTTCGCCGTGCAGCTTGGGTTCTTCGTTAAACCACAGGTCCAACCCCCCCTCTACCACCTGCACGTGCTCCAGCACGCGTGGCTCAGGCGTGGTCAGGCGACCGATCATCAAGCCCACCAACATGCCGAATATCGCCAGAGAAAACAGCACGCGCGGCCATTGCTGCGAACGCGGATCCGGTTCAGGAGTAGAATGCTCACCATCTTTATGTTCGGAGCCGTGCATGTTTCACGTCATCCTCTTTCAACCAGAGATTCCGCCGAATACCGGCAATATTATAAGGCTGTGCGCCAACAGCGGCTGCCACTTGCACCTGATCGAGCCCATTGGTTTCGAACTGGACGACAAGCGTCTGCGCCGCGCCGGGCTGGACTACCACGAGTATGCGCCGCTCAAGCGTCATGCCGACCTCGAAAGCTGCCTGCAAAGCCTCGGTCAGCCGCGCCTGTTCGCCTTCACCACCAAAGCCTCGCACCCTTACCACGAAGTCGCATTCCAACCCGGCGATGCCTTCCTGTTCGGCCCGGAAAGCCGCGGCCTGCCAGCCGAAGTGCTGGACAGTCTGCCCGCCGAGCAACGCCTGCGCCTGCCAATGCGTGAAGGGTGTCGCAGCTTGAACCTGTCCAATACCGTGGCGGTGACGGTGTATGAAGCGTGGCGCCAGCAAGGGTTTGCCTAAGCCAAGAAAAAAGCGCCCTGATGGGCGCTTTTTCAATACATCGCAACAGACTTATTGCAGCGAAGGTGCTTCGCCAGCTTCCTGCATGCGCTGCATCTCTTGCGCGTACAGAGCATCGAAGTTAACCGGCGACAGCATCAAGGCCGGGAACGAACCACGAGTCACCAGGCTGTCCAGGGCTTCGCGAGCGTACGGGAACAGGATGTTCGGGCAGAATGCACCCAGGGTGTGGCTCATCGACGCCGGATCAAGGTTCTTGATCAGGAAGATACCCGCCTGCTGGACTTCAGCAATGAAGGCCACTTCGTCACCGTTTTTCACGGTAACCGACAGCGTCAGTACGACTTCGTGGAAATCACCTTCCAGACCTTTCTGCTTGGTGTTCAGGTCCAGAGCAACACTTGGCTCCCACTGCTGACGGAAGATTGCCGGGCTTTTCGGCGCTTCGAACGACAGGTCACGCACATAGATGCGCTGCATGGAGAACTGTGGTGCGCTTTCGTCTTCTGCTGCGGCTGCGCCGTTGTTCGGTTGATCAGTCATGACAGATCCTTCTTTCCAGGGTCTTAAATTGGGGTTCTGGTTCAAGCCTTGAGCAAGGCGTCGAGTTTACCGGCGCGCTCAAGGGCAAACAGGTCGTCGCAACCGCCGACATGGGTGCTGCCGATCCAGATCTGCGGCACCGAGGTACGGCCGGCTTTTTGAGCCATTTCAGCACGCACCTGGGGTTTGCCATCGACCTTGATCTCGTCGAAGGCTACACCTTTGTTCTCCAGCAGGTACTTAGCCCGCGAGCAGTAAGGGCAGTAATCGCTGGAATAGACGATGACGTTGCTCATATCACTTCACCAACGGCAGGTTGTCGGCTTTCCAGCTCGAGACTCCGCCCGACAGTTTGGCAGCGGTGAAACCGGCCTTGAGCAGTTCGCGAGCAGTGGTGCCGGCGTGCTGGCCCATGGCATCGACCACGATCAGGGTTTTGTTGCCCTTGTGCTTTTCCAGCTCGCCGATACGAGCGGCGAACTTGTCTTGTGGAATATTCAGGGCGCCAACGATATGGCCAGCCGCATAATCCTTGGTCGAACGAATGTCGATAACCAGGCCTTTATCACTGTTGACCAGCGCTGTCAGCTCGCCAGTGCTCAGGCTGCGTCCGCCTTTGCGGGCTTCGTGGATGATCAGCAGCACCAGCAGAACGACGAAGATACCAACCAGCAGATAGTGATTTGTTGCGAATTCAATCAGGTGAGCAACCATTGGAGGGTGTTCCAGGCCATTAAAAATGTTGGCCAGTATACACAGGCCCCAAGGTCGGCCAAAGCCCGCCCGACCGGCTCATCGCCAGTAATTCTCATCTACGCCCTGCAGTCCGTCGGCCAACGCCCAGTGGCGAACAAGGTTAATTCGTCATTCATGGCCAATTTGCCCTAAAATGCGCATCTTTATCATCTGAACAACCGTGAGTGGGATTGATGACGAGCACGCCAAAACCCTTGGTCCTGATCATCCTGGATGGTTTCGGTCACAGCGAAAGCCCCGACTACAACGCCATCTATTCGGCCAACACGCCGGTCTACGATCGCCTGCGCGCCACCCAGCCGCACGGCTTGATCTCCGGCTCGGGCATGGACGTCGGTTTGCCTGACGGGCAGATGGGCAACTCCGAGGTCGGTCACATGAACCTCGGTGCCGGCCGCGTTGTGTACCAGGATTTCACCCGAGTCACTAAGGCCATCAAAGATGGCGAGTTCTTCACAAACGAAGTGCTCTGTGGCGCGGTCGACAAGGCCGTGGGCGGCGGCAAGGCCGTACACATCCTCGGCCTGTTGTCCGATGGCGGCGTGCACAGTCACCAGGATCATCTGGTCGCCATGGCCGAACTGGCCGCCCAACGTGGCGCCGAGAAGATCTACCTGCATGCCTTCCTCGATGGCCGCGATACGCCACCGAAAAGTGCGCAATCGTCCATCGAACTGCTCGACGCCACCTTCGCCAAGCTGGGCAAGGGTCGCATCGCCAGCCTGATCGGCCGCTACTACGCCATGGACCGCGACAACCGCTGGGACCGTGTGTCGAGCGCCTATAACCTGATCGTCGATAGCGTCGCCGACTACAGCGCCGACTCCGCCCTTGCCGGCCTGGAAGCGGCTTATGCCCGCGACGAGAGCGATGAGTTCGTCAAGGCCACGCGTATCGGAGAAGCGGTCAAGGTCGAAGACGGCGACGCCGTGATTTTCATGAACTTCCGCGCCGACCGCGCGCGTGAACTGTCGCGGGTGTTCGTCGAAACTGACTTCAATGAATTCCCACGGTCGCGCCTGCCGAAGCTGGCCGCATATATTGGCCTGACCCAGTACTCGGCAAAAATCCCGGCGCCTGCGGCGTTTGCTCCGGGCAGCCTGAACAACGTGCTCGGTGAATACCTGGCAAAAAACGGCAAGACCCAGCTGCGCATTGCTGAAACCGAGAAGTACGCTCACGTCACCTTCTTCTTCTCCGGTGGTCGTGAAGAACCGTTCGAAGGCGAAGAGCGCATCCTGATTCCGTCGCCAAAGGTCGCCACCTATGACCTGCAGCCAGAGATGAGCGCGCCGGAAGTCACCGACCGTATCGTTGAAGCCATCGAGCAGCAGCGCTACGACGTGATCGTGGTCAACTACGCCAACGGCGACATGGTCGGCCACAGCGGTGTGTTCGAAGCCGCCGTCAAAGCCGTCGAAGCCCTGGACTTGTGCGTCGGGCGCATTGTCGAGGCCCTGGACAAGGTCGGTGGCGAAGCCTTGATCACCGCCGACCACGGCAATGTCGAGCAGATGGAAGACGAATGCACTGGCCAGGCGCACACCGCGCACACCACTGAGCCAGTGCCTTTCATTTATGTTGGCAAGCGCAATGTCCAGGTCCGTGAAGGTGGTGTATTGGCCGACGTGGCACCGACCATGCTCAAACTGCTGGGTCTGGAAAAGCCTGCAGAGATGACAGGCACGTCGATTCTTATCGACGCCTGAAGCCGCTAAACCGGCCGCAACGGTCGGTTTTCCGGACAAACGCCTCACTGCAGTTGCCGTGAGGCGTTTTTTTTGCCCGCCATGGCGGGCATACTAGGCCAGTCTCTATCCCTGGTGTCGCCCACTCCATGTTTCGCGCCCTGATTCTTCTAGCCTTGACCTGCCTGCTCAGCCCGGCGTTTGCCGATGAGCGTGCGCAAACCCAGCAGCAACTGGACGCTACGCGCCAGGACATTGCCGAGCTGAAAAAAATGCTCGGTAAGTTGCAGCAGGAAAAATCCGGTGTGCAGAAGGACCTGCGCAGCACTGAAACCGACATCGGTAAGCTGGAGAAGCAGGTGGAGGCCCTGCAGCAGGAACTAAAAAAGACTGAAGGCGAGCTGGAGCGCCTTGATCACGAGAAAAAAAAACTCCAGAGCGCCCGCGTTGAACAACAACGCCTGATTGCCATCCAGGCCCGTTCGGCCTACCAGAACGGCCGCGAGGAATACCTCAAGCTGCTGCTCAACCAGCAGAATCCGGAAAAATTCGCCCGTACCCTGACCTATTACGACTACCTGAGCCAGGCACGCCTCACCCAACTGCGCAACTTCAATGAAACCTTGCGCCAGCTGGCCAACGTCGAACAGGACATCAGCCTGCAGCAAGCGCAGTTGCTGGCTCAGCAAGGTAACCTCGATGCCCAGCGCCAGGAGCTGGAAAAAGTTCGCGCCGAGCGCCAGCAAGTCCTGGCCAAACTGAACAGCGACGTCAAAGCCCGCGACCAGAAGCTGCAGGCCCGCGAACAAGACCAGGCCGACCTGAGCAAAGTCCTCAAGACCATTGAGGAAACCCTCGCACGTCAGGCCCGTGAAGCCGAAGCCGCACGACAGAAGGCCCTGCTCGCGGCCCAGGAAGCAGAAAAACAACGCCAGCGCGAAGCTCTGGCCGACAAGGATGATTCGCCAAGCAAGGCCAAAAGCATCCCGGGCCCGCTGGTTTCCAACAACGGCGAAACCTTCGGCGGAGCTTTTTCTTCGGCCCGGGGCAAACTTCCATGGCCAGTCAATGGTCGATTACTGGCACGCTTTGGCGAAACCCGCGGTGGTGACTCACGGACAAAGTGGGATGGCGTGATGATCAGCGCCTCGCCTGGCAGCCAAGTGCGTGCCGTACATGGCGGCCGGGTGGTGTTTGCCGACTGGTTGCGCGGCGCTGGACTTCTGGTCATTCTCGACCATGGTAATGGTTACCTGAGCTTGTACGGGCATAACCAGAGCCTGCTCAAGAGCGCTGGAGACGTCGTCAAGGCCGGCGAGGCAATATCCACCGTTGGTAACAGTGGCGGCCAGGACAACTCTGGGCTGTACTTCGCCATCCGCCAGCAAGGTCGCCCAAGCGATCCCGCACAATGGTGCCGTGCCCAAGGATAGGTACCACCACCCTTATTTGACGGTATAACGTGATATCGCGTCTTGCCGAGGCTCCAGCCGGAGCGCTACCAGGATCAGGAGTTCGTTCGACATGCTGCATACGCCTCGCCTCACCTCGCTGGCCCTGACCATCGCTTTGGTCCTCGGCGCGCCACTGGCCCTTGCGGCCGAGCCTGCCAAGCCCACTGCGGTGCCGGCCACGACGGTATCAGCGGCTTCTGCCAAGGCGCCACTGCCGCTCGAAGAGCTGCGCACCTTCGCCGAGGTCATGGACCGGATCAAGGCAGCCTATGTGGAACCTGTAGACGACAAGACCCTGCTGGAGAATGCCATCAAGGGCATGCTCAGCAACCTCGACCCGCATTCGGCCTACCTGGGCCCGGAAGATTTCCAGGAGCTGCAGGAAAGCACCAGCGGCGAGTTCGGTGGCCTGGGTATCGAAGTCGGTATGGAGGATGGCATCGTCAAGGTGGTATCGCCGATCGATGACACCCCGGCCTCACGTGCGGGGATCGAGGCTGGTGACCTGATCGTCAAGATCAACGGCCAGCCGACCCGTGGCCAGACCATGACCGAAGCGGTCGACAAAATGCGCGGCAAGATTGGCGAGAAGATCACCCTGACTCTGGTACGCGACGGCGGCACGCCTTTCGACGTGACCCTGGCCCGTGCGGTCATTCAGGTCAAAAGCGTCAAGAGCCAACTGCTTGAGGACGGCTACGGCTACATCCGAATCACCCAATTCCAGGTCAAGACTGGCGAAGAAGTCGGCAAGGCTCTGGCCAAGCTGCGCAAAGACAACGGCAAAAAGTTGCGTGGCCTGATCCTGGACCTGCGCAACAACCCTGGTGGCGTATTGCAGTCGGCGGTCGAAGTGGCTGACCACTTCCTGACCAAAGGCCTGATCGTTTACACCAAGGGCCGCATTGCCAACTCCGAACTGCGCTTCTCCGCCGACCCGGCCGACGCCAGCGAAGGCGTGCCATTGGTGGTGTTGATCAACGGCGGCAGTGCCTCGGCGTCGGAGATTGTCGCCGGTGCTCTGCAGGACCAGAAACGTGGCGTGCTGATGGGTACCGACAGCTTCGGTAAAGGTTCGGTACAAACCGTGCTGCCGTTGAACAACGATCGTGCGCTGAAGATCACCACCGCGCTGTACTACACCCCCAACGGTCGCTCGATCCAGGCCCAGGGCATCGTGCCGGATATCGAAGTACGCCCGGCCAAACTGACGGCTGAGGCCGACAACGACAACTTCAAGGAAGCCGACCTGCAAGGCCATTTAGGTAACGGCAATGGCGGCGCAGACCGTCCATCCAGCGGTGCCAAACGCAAGGAGCGCCCTCAGGACAATGACTTCCAGCTCAGCCAGGCCCTCAGCCTGCTCAAGGGCTTGAGCATCACCCACAGCAAGTGACCCTCTGCATGCGTTACCTGTTATGTACCCTGCTGTACCTGTTGAGCGGCGCCGCATTCGCGGCACCCACCCAACCGGGCAAGGCGTACATGAGCGTAATCATCGACGACCTGGGCCAGAGCAGCGCGCGTGATAGCCGTACCTTGGCCCTGCCCGGCCCGGTAACCATGGCGATCATGCCTGATACCCCGCATGCCAGTACGTTTGCCCGCCAGGCCCATCAGGCCGGCAAGACGGTCATCCTGCACATGCCTATGGATCCGGCTACCGGCCCCTACGCTTGGCATCCCGGCACCCCAGTGCCGGAACTCGCTCAGCGTCTGGACGCCGCGCTGGCCAAAGTGCCTTACGCTGCCGGTATCAACAATCACATGGGCAGCCGCATGACCTCGCAAGCCGAGCCGATGGCCTGGTTGATGGCCGAGCTGCAGCGTCGTCACCTGTTCTTCGTCGACAGCCGCACCAGCGCTGCCACTGTGGCGGCGGCCAAGGCTCAAGTGTTGAACCTGGCACATGTCTCGCGGGATGTATTTCTTGATGACGTGCGTACACCCGAAGCGATTACCGCGCAGTTGCAACTCGGCATCGAACTGGCACGCAAACAGGGATCGGCGGTACTGATCGGACACCCCTACCCACAGACGCTTGATGTGCTGGAACGTGAAATGCCCCGGCTCAAACGCCAGGGCATCGAATTGATCAGCATTGAGCAGATGATTGCCGAACGCAGCAACCAGGCCATGCCTGCCCATGGCAGCCATGGCCGCTACACCAACCGCTGAGTGTTTCAGTCAAAGGGAATGATCCCCTCAACATCCGGCAGACGCAGCTCACTGCGATAAATCTCCAGAAGCTCTTTGCCAGCACCCGCAGCGCGTAGTTGCGCTTCTCGACCCAACTTGCGCTGCCACCAGACCTTCAGGTGGCCTTTGCTGAATTGCCGCGCCGGGGTATCGATACTCGGGTAATGGAAATGCGCTTCCCATAAACCATCGCCTTTTGCCTGCCCGTGCTCAGCAAGCCTGCGGACCTCATAAACGTCGAGAAAATCGCTGGCTGACAAGGCCTTCCGGCGCACCGCTGACTCAATGGTTATTCGCCGCTCCTGATGCAGAAAGCGCAGGCTGTTCGCCGTTGGATGCTTGGTGTTCAGGTAGAGACTGATCAGCATGTCGCGTCGGGCATTACTCAGGCGCCGGATATTGCTATCCAGCTCCTCGCTGAGCTCATCGTCGGGCGAAGATAGCGACAACGACGCCAGGGTCTCGTGCATTTTCTCCGTGTGCCCCTCAATCACCGAAGACAACCCCAGTGGCTGGTCCGGACTGTACTGATGAGCCAGCGTGATAACAGCGTCAACTTCACCGATCAAGGTACGCGCACGGCTTCTGTCAGCAGCGGGATTTTTCGAAGCGACGGGCGGCTCAACCTCCTCGACGGGTGGGGAAACGGCTTCCACCCATTCGTTGCCTTGCTGATGGAATTGCTTCAATACTCTGCCGGTACGGCTCTCACGCTGCTGGACAACCGCAACGCCATCAACCTCAAATTCCTCCGCCAGCACGCTTCGACCGCGCTGTGTCCGTACCAATCGCCGCTTGCCGCCTCTTGCGGCGTACAGGGAAGGTCTGGGCAAGCGTGGCATTTCCAGTTCCTGCTCTCGCACCGCTTGCGACAATTCAGAGACCGCTGCATTTTTCAAACTGCTCAACTCAGCCTTGTATAACTGCAGCTTGTCTGACTTGATGGCTGCACCACCGAGCGTGTGGAGGTAGTCAACCAGCACTAACGTCTCGTCATACGCTTCGACAATACCGTTGAGCACCTCGATCTGTTCTGCCAGCGCCAGTCCACTACCGGCAAGATCGCCGTGGGCGGTGCCCGCACTGGTCAAGCTCTCACCCGCCAGATAATTGTGATACTGCTCCAGAACAGAAGCATCGACGCTAGCCAGACGATCAAGGCTCAACTCTGCAAGATCGAGGAGCAAACGCACGTCCAGGTCAACGGCGGTCTCTCGACGCCGCGCAATGATCTCCCCCACCTCCCGGTTCTTATTGGCCTTCGTGCCGGCTTCGTCTTTGAAAACAATTGAGTTGTCTTTGAGCGTGTCTTCCAGCAACAAATCGAACGTGCGAGACAGCTCGACAAGGTCGGTTTCCCATCCAACAACCTTCTCCAGCGAGACGAGAAAATGTCTGTATTGCTCAACCTCGGCCTCAGACTCCGGACGGATGGCAACGGCTTCCGCCAGTTTGTCCACGCCTTCGTTATTGATGATCGTCGCCAGCTCGTTGTAGAAAACCGAACAGTTATCAATGAGTTCCTGACGGATGGAACTGCGCTGTTCGCCGATCACATCGGCAAGAATTGGTTCAAGCCGACTCATTTTCGCAATGTCAGATGCGACCTTGTCATGCGTAAAACTGTTTTCGATGAGCGGCTTTAGTGCGTACACCACTTTCAAATTGGTCAACTTGCGCAAGCTCTTGAGGCCAGCGAGCTCCGCCGTTTTCAGGTCATCCTGCTCAACCTCATTTTCCAACGCCTCAATTTGTGCGTCTTTCGCCGTCAAGAACGCCTTGAGCTTGTTGAATTGCTGAGCGAGCTCGTTATGACGCTGGGCCAGCCCCGCCTCTCGCTCTCGATTTTCTTCAAGTTGCTTACGGTTCGCCTCCTCCTGGATTTGCCGGCGGCTTTTAGGCATCCCTCCACGTAAGCGCAACCCGCCATCGACGCGCCAGCCATCCCACTCGAACGACAACCATGGTCCGGGATGACCTTGACCATCGACCACACGCACACCTTCAGCGGAACGTTGAACCGCATAAGTATCGCCAGCGAGGGCCACGTAATAACGACCCTCCACCAGATAGAGGCCACGAGCAGAGCCTGAGCCCAAAGGTTTGAGACCGTTCAACGGTACAGCGCTACGCATGGCCAGCAACGTTTCACGCTGCACGGGTGCAAGCATGTTTAATCCATTCCCACCACGCCAGGTGAAATCCAGCTGCGTGGCTCTTTGCTCGCTGAGTGCACCAGGCAAGCCTACTTTGCCCTGCGTCGGCGTAAGCGCCACAGGGTCATAACCTGGGCCCTGTCGCGTCGGGCCGTCCAGATCAGAAGCTTCTGGCAAACGCACAAACACCGGCAACTCCCGCCGGGGCAAATGGACATGGAACAGGGCCATGCCTAGATTCAGGATCAAGTCGACAACCGCTAAAGACTTTTCGAAGTGGTTGCCCTGAGTGAGCGCCGAAAAATCGCTTTGTACTCCACGGATGGCCTGCACCAACCATGCCACGGTAGCCACAGGGCCACGCACCAGTAAGGTGGCCACGTCAAACAGCAACCAGGCACCTTCGGTAAGCAGCGCCCAGCGGCTCTCCGTATTGGAAACCGACTGACGGTCAGCCAACTCGACCAACAGATCGCGGTTGGCACTGTACATTTTCGCATCGACGTTCAAGCCCCAGAATTGCAGCGCAAGGCTCGCCGGCTGTACGGCTTCAGGCAGCAACGAGGTGTCGATGATCGGGCGCCCCAGGTGCGGCTCGCTAAATCCGCCATAGTCGTAGACGCTTCGCGCATCCGGTGCCACCCAGTCGAGGATACTGTCCTGAAGTGCCCCCGTCTGACGGATCGCGACCATCATCGCCTCAAGGCTGGGAAACTCCATCAACGGTGCCTTCGCGTACAGAGGCCGGTACAACAACACCGTCGTAGGTTGCACGGAAAAAAACACATACATACCGTGCACCAGGTCGGCCTGGCTAGCTGTCGGCTCCCGCTTGAAGGCCAGAGGCATCAAGGTGATTGCTGGCACGTTCCGGTCCACACGACCCGCGCAATAGTCCGCTACACACTGCAGACCGCCCTCGCTTAATGAGCCATCCACTTTAGCCGCGAGCGCGCTGAACAGTAGTGAACTGCGCCATTCCCGGGCAAAACATGAAACGCGCTGTTCACGATTGATGGGGTCGTCCAGCTTTTGCGCGACATAATGCGGATAGCGACCGCCAATATCGACTTGCTCAACCAGCGATTTGACGTAGTTGATGTTCATCCACGCCATGATCAATTGGCCTTCACGGTGCTCAATCGCTGTCAGCGTCGCGCCCTGAAGCGAGCTGAGGTTGCCGATGGCAAACTGCGTAAGGGTCATGGTCCTGGTTTCTATCGAACCGCCGCCCACGCCTGCCCCCGCGCCACCGGGTATCCCCCTGGCGACCGTGAGGGTCAGGTTCAAGTCGTCAGGCAGGTAGTTGGCTTCATCTGGATAATCGGCGAGCAACTGCTCGCGTAAACACTGACTGGCAAAGCTGTGCAGATCCAGCAGATTGTCGAGCGCTGACCTACCCTTCGATTCAGCCTGGGTCAGGGCTAGATCGAACAGTGCGCATTGGTAGGCGAAGCTGTCACCTGCTGAAGCCTTTAGTAAGCCTGGCGGCGGCGCGGCATTCACATCAATGACGGCGAAGTAGTTTTCAATAAACCATTGCGAGGGGTCACAAAGAGCGGCATAGGCCTGCTCCAGCTTCGCAACGTCTGCCAATGTTGAGTAGCGCAACCGTTGCACTGAGCCCAGCATGGCATCGAGCAGCAACGCGGCTTGTTGGGAATGGACGTCACCCTCCAGCTCGAAGCGGTTCCAGCTCATCGACTCAAAGCGGTATTGTCCAGCCAACTCATCGCCAAGTGCTGAGGCAAAGCTGTCGAGCGAGTCGAAACACTTCACCACACTCGAAGGTGCGCACCACAACACCACCGTACGCTCGTCCCACTCACCGATCACCAGCAGGTTCGGCAGCATTTTCAGAAATGGCTCCCCGTCCGTTTCCAGCTGCACCTCCACGGTGAACACGGCAGGACGCTCAGCACCACCCTTTAGCAACCCATGAATACATTCCTGCTGCTGAGAATCTAGGCCTTGCAGGGACAGGTTGCGCAGCAACGCCGACTTCAAGGTCTGCTGCAGCCAGCGATCACGGCTCACGCCTGAGCTCGACTCGCCGTGCCAATAATCGACCTGGGCCTGCTGAAAATGGTACGGCAACTCAAGCACCAACGCGTTAAAGGCATCGCTCATCCCCTCAATCGCGAAAAACTCATGATCGCCACTGCCTTCGAAGCGATGGGGTGCTGCGGGGAACAGACCATGAACGCCATCGTTAACACGTTCAAGATTCAGGACACTTGCGTCTAGCACTGCCTGCAACACGACCTGCACCAGTGATTGTTGTACGCCGCTGTTTGCAGATTGGGGAATTATCAGACGCAGGGGCTCTGCGTCGATCAGGGGCGGTTGGATGGCGCCGATGACCGGATAGTGTTCGACTACTAACTGCAGAATCTTTTGCGCGGCTACCTGGCGCAGGGTAGGACGGTCGGCAAATTGCAAGGCTACAGCTTGCTTGAAATCCAAAGCCGAAAGGCTCGTTGTTGGGCGGCTCATGAAGGTCAGACTCCTTACTTTCGGTAAGCCACCACGCTAACCACCCGCTGTCCTAAACCGGTGTTACATATTGCTGGCCTTCGTGGCCTGAAACGACAAGGGCCCTGTTCTCGCGAACAGGGCCCTTGTCGTTACCGCAGGTGCCGGTTAGCTGTAAACCCGGCCCAGCAGTTGGCGATGGCTCTCAAATTGATCAAGAACATCACGGGTAATCTGGTCAGGCGTAAAGCCCATCAGATCGTATTCCTGGCTACCGTTATGCAGATACACCTCGGCGCGGTAGAAGCGTTGTCGCACTTCACTTTCACCTTCAACCGGAGCCTCGCTTGGCGCGGCCAGGTAGCCGTCCAGGCTCACTTCGTAGACGAAAGGGTTACCCTCTTCCATCATCACCCGCAGGCCCATGGTCGAACGCGACTGACCTACGCGCGTCTCCACTTCAACGCCCAGGTTCTGCAGCTGCACCGCAGCGTCTTTCAATGCCGGGCTAACCTGCTTGTCCATGAAACGTTGGACCATCGCCTGGGTCGGTTGCAGGTCCAACTGGCTCAGGCGCTCGCTGAAGCCGCGGCGACCGCGAGCGGCTAACTCGGCTTGTTCCTGCTCGACCTGGCTGTCCTGCTTCATGGCCTTGTACAGGCCGAACATGAACAGCACCAGCACCACCGAAAATGGCAGGCCGGCCAGTACCACCATGGTCTGCATGGCGGCGAAGTTGCCGGCGAACAGCAGACCGATAGTCACCAGGGTGATCACCACCGACCAAAACACGACCATCCAGTGCGGCGCGTCCTCGTCGACCTGGCCGCCTTTGCATGAAAGGTTGGCCATCATCACCGCGCCAGAGTCGGCCGGGGTGAGGAACAGCACGAAGCCGACGAACACCGCCACACCAATGACAATCTTGGCCGCCGGGAAGAACTCCAGCAGTTGGTAGATCGACATCGACGGCTGCTCAAGCGCGGTCTTGCCCAGCTCCACGGCGCCATGATTCATCACCAGATCCAGCGCGGTGTTACCAAAGATCGACAGCCAGGCCAAGGTGAAGCCCAGCGGGATCAGCAGGACGCCGGCAACCAGTTCACGCACGGTGCGGCCCTTGGAAATACGGGCGATGAACATGCCGACGAACGGGCCCCAGGAAATCCACCAGGCCCAGTAGAACACGGTCCACAGCCCCAGCCAGCGCTCGGACTTGCCCGTCTCGTTTTCGTAGACGTAGAGATCAAAGGTCTTCAGCACGATACCGTTGAGGTAGTCGCCGACGTTCTGTACGAAACCGTTAAGCAGGTGCAGGGTGTCACCTGCCAGCAGGACGAAGATAAGCAAGCCGCTGAACAGCATGATGTTCAGGTTCGACAGGCGACGGATGCCGTTCTCTACGCCGGAAACTGCGGCCACAGTGGCCACGGTGGCCATGACCAGGATCACGATCAGCAGGTTAGTCTTGCTGTGGTCCATGCCGAACAGATATTCCAGGCCCGAGGCCACCTGCATCGAACCGATACCTAGATTGGTCACCAGCCCCAGCAGCGTCACGAACATGCCGAAGATATCCACCGCGTGACCGGCGCCACCCTTGACCCACCGCTCACCCATCAGCGGGTACAGCGCCGAGCGCAGTGCCAGCGGCTGGTTATGACGGTAGGCGAAGTAGCCCACAGCCAGACCGACCAAGGCGTAGATCGCCCAGCCGTGTAGGCCCCAGTGCAGGAAGGTCAGCTGCAGGCCTTGGCGCGCAGCCTCGGCGCTGGCTGAGGTGCCTTCTGGCGGGTTGAAGTAGTGATCCAGCGGCTCGGAAGCGCCGAAGTACAGCAGCGAGATGCCGATACCCGAGGAAAACAGCATGCCGGCCCAAGCGCCATAGCTGAAGTCGGGTTTGTCGTCCTTACCGCCAAGCTTGAGCTTGCCGAAACTGGAGAAGGCCAGAACGACCACAAATACCAGGTAGGCGCCGATCACCAGCATGTAATACCAGCCAAAGCTGCGTGTCAGCCAGGTCTGGGCGACGTTGAGCACTTCCCCGGCTTTCTCAGGTACAGCGATAAGCAAGGCAGTCAACACGAGGATCAGCAACGCAGAGGTGATGAACACCACGCTGTTGACCCGGACCCTCTCGGTGGGGGTCTTGGTAAGGGAGGCAGAACTCATTGCACGTAGGCTCCGGGCAGTGCGAGAGAAACGAAACGACCTATATCTGCGCAAATGGTGCAATAGCCCCACTGCGTCAGGTGTTATAAAAGCACCTTGAAAAACCGTGATCCCGAATCGATTGCGTTGAAAAAAACAGACCAATAGCCCCGCTCCGAGGGTGCGCCGCGCAGTCATTGACCGCTCGGCAGATCTGTTCAACACGCCGTTTACGCCCGTCAACACCTTGTATTCCGGGGGTTCCACGTCTTTTTGGGGTGCCAATTTGAGCCATCTGACGGTAGAAAAAACCTGTCAATGGCACAGATTGTCGCAGAGCTTATTCTTTGTTGATTGAACGTTCAATCAAAACAAAATAGACTGGCCTTCGCCGAGGCAGCCGCTCGTCGACTGCTCGCAGGCCTGAGGAGATTTGCAAAATGCCCAAGGTCGGTATGCAACCCATTCGCCGCCAGCAGTTGATCGAAGCCACATTGCTGGCCATCGACCAGGTCGGCATGGGTGACGCCAGCATTGCGCTGATCGCCCGTTTGGCCGGTGTGTCGAATGGCATCATCAGTCACTACTTTCAGGACAAAAACGGCCTGATCGCAGCGACCATGCAGTATTTGATGAGCGTGCTGAGCGAGAACGTCGTCGCCAATCGGCAGGCGCTCAAGGATCACAGCCCGCGTGCCCACCTGCAGGTGATCATCGAAGGCAACTTCGACGCCAGTCAGGTCAACGGCCCGGCAATGAAAACCTGGTTGGCCTTTTGGGCCTCCAGCATGCACCAGCCGTCTTTGCACAGGTTGCAGCGGATCAACGATCACCGCTTGTATTCCAACCTGTGCTGCCAGTTCCGCCGCGTCCTGCCGTTACCTGAGGCACGCACTGCGGCCCGTGGACTGGCAGCGTTGATCGACGGTCTGTGGCTGCGCGGAGCACTGTCCGGAGAAGCCTTCGACACCGACCAGGCGAAACAAATCGCTTACGAATACATGGATCTACAACTGGCGAAGCAGACGAGTCTGGATACACACACCCAGGCCTCTGAACCACTACGCGCCGCAATTGCCAAACAGGCAGGAGCGTCGCTCGGATAGCCAAAAACACAATGCACTTGCGAGGACACTATGGCCCGTTTCGAACTGCAAAAACTCTACATTGATGGTGGTTATGTCGACGCTTCCAGCGACGCTACCTTCGACGCCATCAACCCGGCTAACGGCGAAGTCCTCGCTCAGGTACAACGTGCAACCAAAGAAGACGTCGAGCGCGCTGTAGAAAGCGCCGAGCGCGGCCAGAAAGTCTGGGCCGCCATGACCGCTATGCAGCGTTCGCGCATCCTGCGTCGCGCCGTCGACATCCTGCGCGAGCGCAACGATGAGCTGGCCGCGCTGGAAACCCTGGACACCGGTAAGTCCTACTCCGAAACCCGTTACGTCGACATCGTCACCGGTGCTGACGTACTGGAATACTACGCAGGCCTGGTCCCAGCGATCGAAGGCGAGCAGATCCCACTGCGCGACAGCTCGTTTGTCTACACCCGTCGCGAACCGCTGGGCGTCACCGTCGGCATCGGCGCGTGGAACTACCCGATCCAGATCGCCCTGTGGAAATCCGCTCCAGCCCTGGCTGCTGGTAACGCGATGATCTTCAAGCCAAGCGAAGTCACCTCGTTGACCACCCTGAAACTGGCCGAAATCTACACCGAAGCTGGCCTGCCAGACGGCGTGTTCAACGTCCTGACCGGCAGCGGCCGCGAAGTTGGCACCTGGCTGACCGAGCACCCACGTATCGAGAAAGTCTCCTTCACCGGCGGCACCGACACCGGTAAGAAAGTCATGGCCAGCGCCTCGAGCTCCTCGCTCAAGGAAGTCACCATGGAATTGGGCGGCAAGTCGCCGCTGATCATCTGCGAAGACGCCGACCTCGATCGCGCCGCCGATATCGCCATGATGGCCAACTTCTACAGCTCGGGTCAGGTCTGCACCAACGGCACTCGCGTATTCATTCCGGCCTCGATGAAAGCGGCTTTCGAAGCCAAGATCGCCGAGCGCGTTGCCCGTATTCGTGTTGGCAACCCTGAAGACGAAAACACCAACTTCGGCCCGCTGGTCAGCTTCGCACACATGGAAAACGTGCTGGGCTACATCGCCAAGGGCAAGGAAGAAGGCGCACGCGTTCTGTGCGGTGGCGAGCGCCTGACCGACGGCGAATTCGCCAAGGGTGCTTTCGTTGCACCGACTGTATTCACTGACTGCCGCGACGACATGACCATCGTCAAAGAAGAAATCTTCGGCCCAGTGATGAGCATCCTCTCCTACGAGAGCGAAGAAGAAGTTATCCGTCGTGCCAACGACACCGACTTCGGCCTGGCTGCAGGTGTGTGCACCAACGACATCAGCCGCGCCCACCGCATCATTCACCAGCTCGAAGCCGGTATCTGCTGGATCAATGCCTGGGGCGAATCGCCAGCCGAAATGCCGGTTGGCGGTTACAAGCAGTCCGGTGTCGGCCGTGAAAACGGCGTGAGCTCGCTGGCTCAGTACACGCGCATCAAGTCGGTACAGGTCGAGCTGGGCAACTACAACTCGGTGTTCTAAGCACCCCTGTAGCTGCGCCCGGGCCGCAAGGTCCGGGCGCTTCCCGCTTTCCTGCCTACTGCCAAAATGAGGGAACAGAACATGTCCCATGAATTCGATTACATCATCGTTGGTGCCGGCTCGGCCGGTAACACCATCGCGACCCGCCTGACCGAAGACGAAGGCGTTACTGTCCTGCTGCTCGAAGCCGGTGGCCCGGACTATCGCATGGACTTCCGCACCCAGATGCCAGCCGCCCTGGCCTTCCCGCTGCAGGGTCGTCGCTACAACTGGGCCTACGAGACCGATCCAGAGCCACACATGGACGGCCGCCGGATGGAATGCGGTCGCGGCAAGGGGCTGGGTGGCTCGTCGCTGATCAACGGCATGTGCTACATCCGTGGCAACGCCATGGACTTCGACGGTTGGTCAGAGCTACCAGGCCTCGAAGACTGGGCTTATCTGGACTGCCTGCCGTACTTCCGCAAAGCCGAAACCCGCGATATCGGCCCGAACGACTACCACGGTGGCGAAGGCCCGGTCAGCGTGACCACGCCTAAAGCCGGCAACAACCCGCTGTTCCACGCCATGGTCGAAGCCGGTGTGCAAGCCGGTTACCCGCGTACCGAAGACCTCAACGGTTATCAGCAAGAAGGTTTCGGTCCGATGGACCGTACCGTGACGCCTAAAGGCCGTCGTTCCAGCACCGCCCGCGGTTACCTGGACACTGCCAAAAAGCGTTCGACCCTGACCATCGTCACTCACGCCCTGAGCGATCGCGTGCTGTTCGAAGGCAAGCGGGCCGTAGGCGTGACCTACCTGGTCGGCGCCAGCGAAGAGCGCGTAGAAGCCCGTGCACGCAAAGAAGTCATCGTCTGCAGCGGCGCCATTGCTTCGCCGCAATTGTTGCAGCGTTCTGGCGTCGGCCCGGCCGAACTGCTGAAAAAACTCGACATCCCAGTGGTCCACGACCTGCCGGGCGTCGGTGAAAACCTGCAGGACCACCTTGAGCTGTACCTGCAATACGCCTGCACCCAGCCAGTTTCCCTGTATCCATCGCTGCTTTGGTACAACCAGCCAGCCATCGGTGCCGAGTGGCTGTTCAACGGCACCGGTATCGGCGCCAGCAACCAGTTCGAGGCCGGTGGTTTCATCCGTACTCGTCCAGAGTTCAAATGGCCGAACATCCAGTACCACTTCCTGCCGGTTGCAATTAACTACAACGGCAGTAATGGCGTTCAGGAACATGGTTTCCAGGCGCACATGGGTTCGATGCGTTCGCCAAGCCGTGGTCGTATTCAGGCTAAGTCCAAAGACCCACGTCAGCACCCAAGCATCCTGTTCAACTACATGGCCACCGAGCAGGACTGGCAGGAATTCCGTGACGGCATTCGCCTGACCCGCGAAATCATGGCCCAGCCGGCACTGGACCCATACCGTGGTCGCGAGATCAGCCCAGGTGCCGACGTGCAGACTGACGAAGAACTCGACACGTTCATCCGCGAGCATGCCGAAACCGCGTTCCACCCATCCTGCTCGTGCAAGATGGGTACCGACGATATGGCCGTGGTCGATGGCCAAGGTCGCGTACATGGCATGCAGGGCTTGCGCGTGGTCGATGCGTCGATCATGCCGATCATCATCACCGGCAACCTCAACGCCACCACGATCATGATCGCCGAGAAAATCTCCGACAAGATCCGTGGCCGTCAGCCGCTGCCGCGTAGCACTGCCAAGTACTACGTCGCCAATGACGCGCCTGTCAAAGGCAAGCCAATGCGTGAGGTCAAGCAGGCTTAAACGCCTGCTGCTCCCATTGCCAGCAAGGCTGGCTCCCACTGTTTCTGGGGCATTATCACCCTTGTGGGAGCCGGCCTTGCCGGCGATAGGATCAACGCAATTACAACTGTTGCACGGCGCCTGCTGCGGCCGGACTCATGTCGGCAACGGGAAAAATCGCCTCATCAGCGAATCATCACCAGCGCCCCCCAATTGCTGCGCCAACGCCGCACGATCGAACGGTTCACCGGTGCGCATATCATGCACACCCCCGCTGTCTGGTGACCCACTCAATGCCTTCAGTCGCACCTCCATAAAGCGATAACGCTCCCCTTGCACAGCGCTTACCTGCTCGACCTGAAGGTATCGCCCCGGCATCATTAGCGACTCCGCTTCATCCGGTCGAGTGGAGAACGGCGCAACTGGTGTCACTTGCATCGCTTCCCCCGGCTCCAGCACATAGACCACAGCACTATCATCGAACACCTCCCTGCCGCTGACCTGCGCCTGCGGGTTATTGAAGAACTCCCAGAGGGCATAAGGGTTATCGGTGAACGAACAAAATTCCGTGCTGACCAGCACATCACCCACCCCCAAGCGCCCCTCACGAAAGGCCAGGGATCCGGTGCCCCGAATGCTCGACGTTGCTCGGTACATCCGCAGCGGGTTATGCACGCCAATCTGATCCAGGGCTTCAGCCAACCGATGACTGCGCGCAATGCAGACCGCCAAACCATCCTCCAACGCCAGACCGCGCCAAAGGTTGCTGTACCGCGCAGGTGAGTGGCTGTACTCAGCGATAGCTGGCGACCCGTAGCCAAGTTCATCGCGATAGACCGCCAGGGGCTCGCTGAATGCATCAAGGTACTCGCCAGCCGCACCTACTGCCTGCTCGTCGGCCAAGGGCACGGCGACCAACAGCGACTCCTGGCGAGCAAGCGCACGATCCGAGAAGGCCAGCAAGTCGTCCACCGCCGGACGCATGTATCGCCCCCACTCGGGGTCACCCACCGTTACTGCCTGGGCGGCAACCCGTTGCGGTACACGAGACTGTGAAAACAATTCACCGGTGCGGATCAATGCGGCATCCAGAAGAACGAACAACACATCCAACACGACAGCCCACCAAGCCGCCGCCCGCCACGCCGACTTGCCATTGATCGCACGGTCCAGGTGCAACGCCAGGGTACCCACACCAACACCGAGCGAAGTCAACGCCATCGGCCAGCCGAGGGGCGCCATGGGTGCGATGATCACGGCAGCCGACTGTAAGCCGGACAACCAGGCGGCCTTGCGCAGCTCGGCGTTGCTGGTCAGTCGCTCGTGGGCATTGCTAACCAACTCGTCCATGGCCTGGTCACGCAGGTGCTCGAACAAATCACCGGGTATGGCGTGCGATCCGATACGGATGCGATCCGCATTCATAACCAACGACTTGAAGTACTTATTCAACCGAGGCCGCAGCGCCTGCGCCAGCACATCGCCACCGACAAAGTGCAGCATCATGCGCTCACGACCTTGCTTCGAGCCGACCTGATCCTGCAGCCACGCCTGAAGTGCTCGTAGGTTCTCAAGCACCACCACCGAGCCACGCTCGTCCGCCAGATACAGGCAGTACCTGCCGGTCTTGAGCGTCAATAGAAAGAGGCTACGGGCAGCGACCCCCGCGATGGTCAATACGCCCCAACCTGAAGGTGGCACGCTGTGGCGCGAACGCTGCAGTGCCTCCAGTGTCAGCGGAACCTGAGTACTGGCCAGCGTAGCGTCCAACACCTGAGCCCGCTCACTTTCTGCAAGGGGGGCGCTGGCCGTCGCGGCGAGAAACCGTGCACGTGCCAGCAGGCAGAAATCATCACCGCGCTCAGTGCGAAACGTCTTCAGTAGGGTCGTGTACTTCCCGGCAAAGTCCAACCGCCAGAACATCTCAAGCACTGCCTGCGGCGCCAAACGGAGCTCATTGCGCTCGTCATAGGATGACTGACTGGCATCGACTCGGTAGAAGCCGCCATAGACCGATAACTCGTCAGCATAGGTTTGCTGGGCAGGGCTAAAGCGTTGTATCACCAATTCGGTAAGGGTCATGGAGCGGTGTGGCGGTTGAGAATGACACCAACCGGTGTAACTCAATGTGCTGGTGGCGGCCGACTCGAATTCGTGCCAATAAACACTGTCAGGGTCGAGCCAATACCCCAAATGCCCCCGCAGGACATGACCTGCGGCCTGGCGAGCCAAGCCATGCAAGTCGGGAAACTGCCTCACATATCGCTGGGCGATGCGTTCAAGGGATATATCGACGGATGTGGTCAAGGTGTACTGCCTTCAGTGGGTGAAATGAAGCATTACTTCACCCCATACCAAGGCGCTCGATGTGGTAACACTTTACAGCCCGCGCCAGCCTCGGGTTAGAATCGGTTGGCACGTAACCTGCGTGCTCAGCACCACCCTTCCCGCTTTTCCCCGGAGTACTGCCTTTGGATGCGTCCACCATCAATAGCCTGTTCTTGATCGGCGCATTGCTGGTAGGTGCAAGTATTCTGGTCAGCTCACTGTCTTCACGACTGGGCATCCCGATTCTGGTTATCATTCTCGCGGTCGGCATGCTGGCCGGTGTGGATGGTGGCGGCATCATCTTCAACAACTACCCCACCGCCTACCTGGTGGGTAACCTGGCGTTGGCCGTAATCCTCCTTGATGGCGGTTTGCGCACGCGTGTGGCCAGTTTCCGTGTTGCCCTGTGGCCGGCGCTGTCGCTCGCCACTGTTGGCGTGTTGATTACCACCGGGCTCACCGGCATGGTCGCTGCCTGGCTGTTCGACCTGAGTTTGATCCAGGGCCTGCTGATCGGCGCCATCGTCGGCTCCACCGACGCCGCAGCGGTATTCTCGCTGCTCGGTGGCAAGGGTCTGAACGAACGGGTTACTGCCACGCTGGAAATCGAGTCGGGCAGTAACGACCCAATGGCGGTTTTCCTCACCGTCACCTTGATCGACATGATCGCCAGCGGTCAGACCGGCCTGCACTGGAGCTTGCTCGCCCACCTGCTACGCGAATTCGGCATTGGTGGCTTGATGGGCTTGGGCGGCGGCTGGCTGATGCTGCAATTGGTCAATCGTATAAACCTGGCTGGCGGCCTGTACCCGATCCTGGTGATCGCCGGTGGCCTGGTGGTGTTCTCACTGACCAACGCCCTGCACGGCAGCGGCTTCCTCGCCGTGTACCTGTGCGGCCTGGTATTGGGCAACCGGCCGATTCGCAGTCGCCACGGTATTTTGCACATGCTCGATGGCATGGCCTGGTTGGCGCAGATCGGCATGTTCCTGGTCCTCGGCCTGTTGGTCACCCCGCACGACCTGCTGCCCATCGCCCTGCCTGCCCTGGGCTTGGCGCTGTGGATGATCGTCTTCGCCCGCCCGCTGTCGGTGGTCGCCAGCCTGTTGCCGTTCAAAGCCTTCCATGGCCGAGAAAAGGCCTTTATCTCCTGGGTGGGCCTGCGCGGCGCGGTACCGATCATTCTCGCCGTGTTCCCGTTGATGGCCGGACTGCCCGATGCCCAGCTGTTCTTCAACCTGGCGTTCTTTATCGTCCTGGTCTCGCTGTTGGTACAAGGCACCAGCCTGCCGTGGATGGCCAAGCTGCTGAAAGTGACAGTGCCGCCGGATCCGGCGCCGATTTCGCGTTCGGCCCTGGAAGTGCACATCACCAGTGAGTGGGAACTGTTCGTGTACCGCCTCGGTGCCGAAAAATGGTGCATCGGCGCAGCCCTGCGTGAACTGAAAATGCCCGAAGGCACCCGTATCGCGGCCCTGTTTCGCGGCCAACAACTGCTCCATCCGTCGGGAAGTACCACCCTCGAAGTCGATGATTTGCTCTGTGTAATTGGTCACGAACACAACCTGCCGGCCCTCGGCAAGCTGTTCAGCCAGGCGCCGCAACGTGGACTGGATTTGCGTTTCTTCGGCGACTTTGTGCTCGAAGGGGACGCAGAACTGGGGGCTGTAGCGGCGTTGTACGGTTTGCAACTCGATGGCCAGGACCCGCATATGCCACTCAGTCGCTTCATCGCGCAGAAGGTTGGCGGCGCACCGGTGGTCGGTGACCAGATCGAATGGAACAACACACTGTGGACGGTAGCCGTGATGGAAGGGAACAAGATCCTCAAAGTGGGCGTCAAATTCCCCGAAGGAACTCGACCCGGCCCCGGATTGTTCCTTTAAACTCCGAACTTCGCCTCTGGTTGCATGAATTTTCTGCCTATGTCTCTGCGCACTTATGTTTGCGCAGCCCTGCTCGGGCTGTGCCTGTCCCTCTCCTTCGCCGATGCGGCCGAACCGCCTACCAGCGCGTCAGTTCAGTCCAGCCTGGACAAGATTGCCGAGCGCAAATTGCCCGAAGCCGAGCAGAAAGCGCTGCAGCAGGTGCTCGAACAGACGCTGACCTTCCTTGGTGACAAAGAAGACAGTGAGAAGAAGCTCGCCGCGCTGAAGAAGCAACTCAATGATGCGCCGCGCCAGACCAGCGAAAACCAGCGAGAGCTGGCCAAGCTCAATGCCAGCAAAGTGATCCCTGTAACCCAGCGCTATGCCGCGCTGAGCGTACCGCAGCTTGAACAACTGTTGGCCGAGCGCACCACCGAGCAAGGCGAACTGCAAAAAGCCCTGTCAGAAGCCAACAGCCTGACCATCACCTCGCAAACCCGCCCGGAACGGGCCCAAGCCGAAATCAGCGCCAACCAGACCCGCGCCCTACAGATCAACAACAGCCTCAAGGCGGGTAAGGAGGCGGGCAAATCGCTGACGGCTGACCAGCGCAACAAGCTCAATGCCGAACTGGCCTCCCTCAATGCCTTGACCCTGCTGCGCCGTCAGGAACTGGCCGGCAACAGCCTGCTCCAAGACCTGGGCAACAGCCAGCATGACCTGCTGATCGAGCGCGTTACGCGCATGGAGCAGGAAATTCAGGACCTGCAGACCCTGATTAACCAAAAACGCTTGGCCCAGTCGCAGCAAACCGTCACCGAGCAATCGCTGGAAGCGCAGAAGGCCGGTGGGAGTACGCTACTGGCCACCGAAAGTGCGGCCAACCTTAAACTCTCCGACTATCTACTGCGCAGCACTGACCGCCTCAACGAGCTGACCCAGCAAAACCTCAAGACCAAACAGCAACTCGACAGCCTCACTCAGGCCGATCAAGCCCTGGACGAGCAAATCAGCGTGCTCAAGGGCAGCCTGCTGTTGTCCAAGATCCTCTATAAGCAGAAGCAGGCCCTGCCGCACCTGAAAGTTGATCGCGACCTGGCCGACCAGATTGCTGATATCCGTCTGTATCAATTCGAAATCAATCAACAGCGTGAACAAATCAGCAGCCCGAGCAGCTACGTTGACAAACTACTGGCCAACCAGCCGCAGGAAGACGTCACACCACAACTACGCAAGGCCCTTCTGGAGGTAGCGATCACCCGCAGCGATCTGCTTGAGCGCCTGAACCGCGAACTGAGCGCGCTGCTTAACGAATCCATCACTCTGCAACTGAACCAGAAGCAACTGCTCAGCACTTCCCAGAACCTGCGCACCACACTCGATGAACAGATGTTCTGGATCCC
Source organism: Pseudomonas sp. S06B 330 (assembly GCF_002845275.2). Classification (NCBI taxonomy): domain Bacteria; kingdom Pseudomonadati; phylum Pseudomonadota; class Gammaproteobacteria; order Pseudomonadales; family Pseudomonadaceae; genus Pseudomonas; species Pseudomonas tussilaginis. Next base: position 5,457,645 of record NZ_CP088149.1, read on the forward strand.
AAGCAACAAGCCACTGGATTTCGAATGGTTGCGCAGCGTCCCCGAGCGCCTGCAGAAACAAGTCGTCAGCCTGCCGTGGGGATCTGGCCTGAAGGAGCTGGGCGATGGCCTGACACAGCGTCCGCTGCTGTTCCTGCCGCTGCTGCTGTTGATTGGTGCCCTGCTCTGGCGGCGCAAATACCTGTACGCCCGGCTGAGCAAGGTTCACCAGGACGTCGGCCACTTCAAACGTGACAGCCAGTGGCACACACCACAGGCCATTCTGGTCAACATCCTCCTGGCCATGCCCGTGAGCCTGGGCCTGGCCTTGTGCGGCCTGGCCCTGCAGATCGACGCCCGTGGCCAGAACGCCAACCTCGGCGCCGCGCTGCTGCAAATCGCTCAGGCCTGGCTGGTGTTCTATACCGCCTACCGGATTCTGGCACCGGGTGGCGTGGCCGAGTTGCACTTCCGCTGGGAGCGCCCCCAGGTCGAATTCCTGCGCGGCTGGATTCGCCGCCTCGGCACCGTGGTGTTGGCGTTGGTCGGCGTGGTAGCCGTCGCTGAACACCAGCCGTCGGCACTGGCAGAAGATGTGCTGGGTATCGGCGTGGTCCTGACCTGTTACGCCTTGATGGCTTGGCTGCTCAGCCGCCTACTGCTCAGCAGCCCGGCGCACAGCAATACCTCATTGTTCCGCCAAGCGGTGGGGGTGGCCTTCACCGCCCTGCCAATCGCCTTGTTCATCGCCGTGTGCTTCGGCTACTACTACACCGCACTGAAGCTTACCGACCGCTTGATCGACACCCTCTATCTGCTGATGTTCTGGCTGGTGATTGAGGCGGCCTTCGTCCGTGGCCTGGCCGTTGCAGCCCGACGCCTGGCTTACCAGCGCGCACTGAGCAAACGCCAGCAGACCACCAAGGAAGGCCTCGATGGCGAAGTCATCATTGAAGAGCCAACCCTGGACATCGAACAGGTCAACCAGCAGTCGCTGCGCCTGATCCGCCTGGCGCTGCTCGGTGGCTTTATCGCCGCCTTGTACTGGGTTTGGTCTGACCTGATCAGCGTGGTCGCCTACCTCGACAACATCACCCTGTATGAATACACCAGCGGCACCGGCGCGACCATGAGTATGGTCCCGATCAGCCTCAGTGACATGCTCGGCGCTCTGGTGATCATCGGTATCACCATCGCCCTGGCCGGTAACTTGCCGGGCCTGCTGGAAGTGCTGGTGCTGTCACGCCTGAACCTGGCCCAGGGCAGCGCCTACGCCACCACTACCTTGCTGTCCTATGTGATTGCCGGGGTCGGTTTTGTCTCGACCCTCTCGGCCCTCGGCGTCAGCTGGGACAAACTGCAATGGCTGGTGGCCGCACTGTCGGTGGGCCTGGGCTTTGGCATGCAGGAGATTTTCGCCAACTTCATCTCCGGCATCATGATCCTGTTCGAGCGCCCAGTGCGTATCGGCGACACCATCACCATTGGCAACCTGTCCGGTACGGTGAGCAAGATCCGTATCCGTGCCACGACCATTACCGATTTCGACCGCAAGGACATCATTGTCCCGAACAAGACCTTCATCACCGGGCAACTGATCAACTGGTCGCTAACCGACACCATCACTCGCGTGACCCTCAAGCTTGGTGTCGACTATGGCTCGGACCTGGACCTGGTGCGCGAACTGCTGCTCAAGGCTGCTCACGAGAACCCGCGGGTGCTCAAGGAGCCTGAGCCGATTGTGTACTTCCTGAACTTCGGCGAAAGCACCCTGGACCACGAGTTGCGCATGCACGTGCGTGACCTGGGCGACCGCAACCCAGTGCTCGATGAGATCAACCGCTTCATCAACAAGGAATTCAAGAAGCAGAAGATCAACATCTCCTTCCGGCAGATGGAGGTCTACCTGAAGAACATGCAGGGTCAGGAGTACAAGATGGTCCCGGTCGAGAATCTGGACAGAACCGTATTGCCAGGCGTGCCTGACAGCAGCAAGCCCAACGACCAGGCACCAGGTAAACCGGCCTGACTGGACGACAACGGCCATACCCTTGCAGAATGATCGGATATTCTCCTGGAGATGGCCGTTGAAAGCCCTCGACGAACTGACCTTCGACAACCGCTTTGCCCGCCTGGGCGATGCGTTCTCAACCTCGGTGCTACCCGAGCCCATCGCCGAGCCACGCCTGGTAGTGGCCAGCGATGCGGCCATGGCCCTGCTTGATCTGGAACCCACCGAAGCGCACTCAGCGGTATTCGCCGAACTGTTTGGCGGGCACAAACTGTGGAGCGAGGCCGAGCCGCGAGCGATGGTCTATTCCGGGCACCAGTTCGGCGGCTATAACCCGCGCCTGGGCGATGGGCGTGGCCTGCTGTTGGGTGAGGTATACAACGACGCTGGCGAGCACTGGGACTTGCACCTCAAGGGTGCCGGCCAGACCCCCTACTCACGCATGGGCGACGGCCGCGCGGTGCTGCGCTCCTCGATTCGTGAGTTTCTCGCCAGCGAGGCGCTGTACGCACTGGGCATCCCCAGCAGCCGCGCACTGTGCGTGATCGGTTCCAGCACGCCGGTCTGGCGTGAAACCCAGGAGCGTGCCGCCATGCTCCTGCGCCTGGCGCCGAGCCATGTGCGCTTTGGTCATTTTGAGTATTTCTATTACACCCGCCAGCCCGAACAGCAGCGCATCCTTGCCGAGCATGTGCTCAATCAGCATTTTTCCGAATGCCAGACTGAGCCCGAGCCTTACCTGGCGATGTTTCGCAGCATCGTTGAACGCAACGCCGAACTGATAGCCCTGTGGCAGGCCTATGGCTTCTGCCATGGAGTGATGAACACCGACAACATGTCGATTCTGGGCATCACCTTCGACTTTGGCCCATTCGCCTTCCTTGACGACTTCGACGCCAACTTCATCTGCAACCACTCCGATGACCAAGGACGATACAGCTACAGCAACCAGGTGCCGATTGCCCACTGGAACCTCAGCGCCCTGGCTCAGGCACTGACGCCGTTCATTAGTGTTCAAGCGCTGCAGGACACTCTGGCGCTGTTCCTGCCGTTGTATGAGGCTCATTACCTGCACCTGATGCGCGCTCGCCTGGGCCTGCTCAACGCCGAGGATGACGACAAGGTGTTGATCGAGCGCTTGTTGCAGCTGATGCAACCGGGCGCGGTGGATTACACCTTGTTCTTCCGTAAGCTCGGCGATCAACCTGCTGAACAGGCGTTACAGGTAGTGCGTGATGATTTCGTCGACCTGGCCGGATTTGACCGCTGGGCGCTGGACTATCTGGCGCGAGTCAACCGCGAGCCCGGCAATGCCGAAGGCCGCCGCGACCGCATGCATGCGGTCAACCCGCTGTACATCCTGCGCAACTATCTGGCGCAACGCGCTATCGAAGCGGCTCAAGGTGGCGATTACGAAGAAGTGCGGCGCCTGCACCAGGTGCTGTGCAAGCCGTTCGAAGAGCAGCCAGGTATGGAGGCCTATGCCGAGCGGCCGCCGGAGTGGGGCAAGCACCTGGAGATCAGTTGCTCGTCCTGACATGGCTTTTGGGGTGCTAGGCACCCCATCGCCGGCAAGACCGGCTCCCACACTGCAACATCCGGAGTTTTTGATGACCGAACCACTGCTGATCCCCTGCCCACACTGCAATGGCCTGAACCGCATCCCCGCCGAGCGCCTCGGCGACACACCCAAATGCGGCCGCTGCAAAAGCCCGGTACTCCTGAGCAAACCGTTCGACCTTAAACAAGCTGACTATGCCAGCCAAATCAAGGGCGACCTGCCATTGCTGATCGACGTCTGGGCGGACTGGTGTGGGCCGTGCAAGTCGTTTGCACCAATCTTCGAACAAGCTGCTAGCCAGCTGAGCGGGCGCTGCCGCTTGGCCAAGCTCGACAGCGAGGCCAACCAACAACTGGCGGGGCAATTGGCGATTCGTTCGATTCCCAGCCTGATCCTGTTCAAGAATGGCCGAGAAGTAGCGCGCCAGAGCGGCGCGTTTCCACTTCAGCAGTTACTGCAGTGGCTGCGCAGCCACGGCCTGGGCTGATCCGAGTGGGGAGCAACTGTCGTGATTGCCCCCTGTAGCCGCTGCCGTGAGGCTGCGATCGGGCGTGAAACGGCCGTCAGCCCCATCAAGACTGGTTGGGCTGCGTCGCCTAGCGGCAAAGGTAGAGCTCGCCGATACACGGCTGAGTGAGCTGTTCGAGCACGCAAGCCCCACGGTATAAATAACAATCGCTTCAACTTTTTGGAAAATCATTTACTTCGTTAAAAGCCAATTTGGCGTAGTCGATAAACAGTAGGCTTCGTTTATCAACCACAGCAACCCGAACGGTTTTATCCCGCTGGAGTTACTCGACCAGTACGGTGTGTATGCTGTATTGGGCATGGGCACAGCGGTCTCTACGACAGAGACCGCGTTGGGGTGGATTGGCGGTTCCGGTAGCGCCATGGAACTCGTTAAACGCCTGGGTGGCGTCTTGTCGATGCTGGCTCCTCCCAATGTGAAGATCATGGTAGGTATGGTGTTGCCAAACACAACTTCACCCGACAGCGCGTTCTACACGACCGAGCAGTACGCCGAACTCACCGAAGCCAATAGCGAGTACGGGTGAACGTTAAACACCTGCCAGACGATTCTGTAAGCCTGTATGGGTTCTATACCGGGACAAAACGGGAATGGCAGAAGGTGCCGGTGATTAAGGCCGAGGTCTACAGCGATCAGATGGTCGCGGATTTTGGGGCCAAATCAAAAACTTCAGTTCAAGGTGGAGGAGGCTTACGTCCACGTTGGAAGAGTAAAGACGGCACAATCTACGAATGGGATTTTCAGCATGGTGCCGTTGAAAAATACAATAAACGCGGCAAGCACCTCGGCGAGTTCGATCACGAAACTGGCACGCAAAACAAAGCAGCAGACCCGACAAGGAAAGTAGAACCATGAAGCATGTGATTATGGGAGTTCCTAAAGGTGAGGACTTCGCCTCCTTTGAAAAGGAGATTCCCGTTTCTGTCGCGGACCTTAAAGCGATAATGGGCTGGGAAAAAGACGGTGATTACGTATACGACTACCGACTTACTTCCGAGCAAATTAGCGCTATAGAGCAGCTTTGTTCGCTGGAGCTACCCAGAGATCTGGAGTTGTTTCTAACGTACAACGCCTGATACTTGGTGGTCGCACCCCGTAGCAACGCTCACCACAGACGTCCTGAATATCACGCGTTTTTCCGACTGATTCCAGAGGGACATTGTCTTACCTGGCCAACGTTGTAGCCGCTGCCGCCAGGCTGCGGCTACGGAAGGTCTAAAGCGGACTCAACTCTCGATTCTCAAGGGCATCGAGCAAGGCCTCAACCAGCCCCTTGGCCATCTCCACCGAATGTAATGTCGACCAGAGAAAGCCCTTGGCCGACTCATCGACGCCGTCGAAAGACTTGTAGGCCGTGTCATAAGCGCAACGAAGGTACAGCGAGATATGCACCAGGGCATCATGGGGTGCGATGCCGGGGTTCACGGAAAACAATTGCGGATGACCAGCGTCACAATCACCGAAGGGTTTGTCGAGAGTGGCGTAAAGCGAGGGAGGTGGATCGGGAACGATTTTTTTCATGGCAGCTTCCACATGGGGTTTAGCTGCAACTATTCGTTTCCACACGAATGGTGGCAGCTGTACGCAGGGTGGAAAACCGGGGCATGTGGAAAACCCGGCAGACCCGAGGGTCTCCCGCGCACAGCTGCCATGACGACAGCTTCCACAATGCGTCACTCGGGTTTCCACACCCGATCGCTGAACCGACAGCGACCCACGGAGCCTAGAAGGACTGGCTTCCCGGGGCAAGCATTGGGGGATCGACAGACTGCGTAGGTTATTTCCTAGGACCGAAATTGGCCAGCCAAAAAACCTCGCAGCCGCGATAAGCCAAGGGTTTTACGCGTTGTCTTCGAGCAACGCATGCAGCTCGACAAACTGCTGGGTCAGCTTGTGCCGCGGCTCCAGGTGAATCAGCGGCCGGTTGGCCTCATGCGATTCGCGCATTTTTACCGAGCTGTTGAGGTACACCGGCAACACCGGCAAGCCCTCAGCCAAGAGTTCATCGAGCATCTGCTGGGGCAGGCTGGCCCGGGGCTGAAACTGGTTAACAACGATCCCTTCAACCTGCAGGTCTTCGTTGTGGTCCTCCTTGAGCTCTTCGATCTCAGCCAGCAGACCATACAGCGCCTGGCGAGAGAAGCTGTCGCAGTCGAAGGGGATCAACACACGATCAGCGGCGATCAGCGCGGAAACCGCGTAAAAGTTGAGCGCAGGTGGAGTATCCAGGTAGATCCGGTCGTAGTCTTCGTCCAGCTCATCGAGCAATTTGCGCAGCTTGTTGATCTTGTGTTTGGCCTCAAGCTTGGGCTGCAGGTCAGCCAGCTCGGCGGTGGCGGTCACCACATGTAGGTTGTCGAACGGGGTTTCGTAGATGTCGACCTTGTTCTTCTTGGCAAACGGCCCGGAAGACAGGGTCTGCTTGAAGAAATCGGCAATGCCCATGGGGATATCCTCGCCGGTCAGCCCGGTGAGGTACTGGGTCGAGTTGGCCTGGGCATCCAGGTCGATCAGCAAGGTTCGATAGCCTTCATTGGCACTCACCGCCGCCAGGTTGCAAGCGATGCTCGATTTGCCCACACCACCTTTCTGATTGAACACCACGCGCCGCATGAATAAACCTCCGTGTGTCAGGGAATGACCGAGTATGTCGACGCCGCGCCGGTTTAGCCAGCACCATCCGGCTCTTCGTTACGACCTGCCTGTTCGGCACACAGCAACGCAGCAAAGGCATTGGCCATCGGCGATGACGACTCACGCCGCTGCACCAGCCACACCGCTGTGTCTGCGCCCTCATCCAGCAGCGTGCGGTAAACCACGCCGTCAATGCGCATGCGCTGGAACGAGGCCGGTAACACCGACACCCCCAAGCCTGCCGAGACCAGACCGATGATGGTCATCGCTTCGCTGGCCTCCTGGGCAAAGTGCGGGCTGAAGCCGGCCTGCCGGGCCAGGCTCAGCAATTGTGCGTACAGGCCACTGCCATAACTGCGGGGGAAGAACACGAACGGCTCGTTAGCTAATGACGCCATGTGCAACCCGGCTTCACTGCCTTGAGCCAGTGGATGCGTGGCATTGATCACCGCGACCAAAGGCTCACGGAACAACTCGGTGGCGACTAGGCTATCGGGCAGTGTCAACGGCCGAATCAGGCCGACCTCTATGGTTTCGTCGACCAAGGCATCGGCTACCGCCTGGCTGCTCATTTCACTGAGGTTAAGGTGAACGGCCGCAAAGCGCTGGCGGAAGGTGTAGATGGCCTTGGGGATACTGGAATTGAACGGCGCCGAAGAAGTGAAGCCGATTTTCATCTCGCCCAGCTCACCCAGCTGCGCACGCCGGGCAACGTCGGCGGCCTTGTCGACCTGAGCCAGGACCAGGCGCGCTTCTTCGAGAAACAGCCGCCCCGCTTCACTGAGCTCGACCCGACGATTGGTACGTTCGAACAAACGTGCGCCCAGTTCCTGTTCAAGGGCCTGGATTTGCTGGCTCAGCGGCGGCTGGGAGATCCCCAGATTCTGCGCAGCCCGGCCAAAATGCAGCTCTTGGGCGACGGCAATGAAGTAGCGCAGGTGACGCAATTCCATTGAGCACTCCTATAGGTCGTAAAACCTCTTAAACAGGTCGAACAATATATTGGAAATGATCATTAGCCAGCTATATGCTTTTTTCACTGCCTGCCAGGTTGTGACGCCCGAGGTCACCCGTGAAAACTGCTGTTGCGCCCCACGCCCACGAAATCCCCGCTTTCCCTGTCGACGACCGCACCGCTGTGGCTGAACGCTGGATCGAGAAAGGCACACCAGCTTTCCTGCGCACTGTACTGGCGCTGTTCTGCGGCGGTTTTGCCACGTTTGCCCTGCTCTACTGTGTACAGCCGATGATGCCAATGCTGTCGCAAGAGTTTGCCATCAGCGCGGCGCAAAGCAGCCTGATCCTCTCGGTGTCGACCGGCATGTTGGCTGTCGGACTGCTGATCACCGGGCCGATCTCCGACCGCATCGGGCGCAAGCCGGTGATGGTCTTTGCCTTGTTCTGCGCGGCGCTGTGCACCCTCGTCAGCGCCCTGATGCCAAGCTGGCAGGGCGTGCTGCTGACCCGCGCACTGCTGGGCTTGTCGCTGAGTGGCCTGGCGGCGGTAGCGATGACCTACCTGAGCGAAGAGATCCACCCGCAACACATTGGCCTGGCCATGGGTTTGTATATCGGTGGCAACGCCATTGGCGGAATGAGCGGCCGATTGATCACTGGGGTATTGATCGACTTCGTCAGCTGGCACACGGCGCTGCTGGTGATCGGCAGCCTGGCATTGATCGCCGCCGTGGTGTTCTGGAAGATCCTCCCCGAATCACGCAACTTCCGTCCGCGCTCCCTGCACCCGCGCAGCCTGCTGGAAGGCTTCACGCTGCACTTTCGCGATGCAGGATTGCCTTGGCTGTTCCTCGAAGCCTTCCTGCTGATGGGGGCCTTCGTCACCCTGTTCAACTATATCGGCTATCGCCTGCTGGCCGAGCCCTACCATATGAGCCAGGCCTTGGTCGGTTTGCTCTCAGTAGTGTACTTGTCGGGTATCTACAGCTCGGCACAGATTGGTGCCCTGGCTGACAAGCTGGGGCGGCGCAACGTGTTCTGGGGCACCATCGCGCTGATGTTCGGTGGTTTGCTGATGACGCTATTCAGTCCCCTGCTGCTGGTGATCGTCGGCATGCTGGTATTCACTTTCGGCTTCTTTGGCGCGCATTCGGTAGCCAGCAGCTGGATTGGACGGCGGGCGACCAAGGCCAAGGGTCAGGCATCGTCGCTGTACCTGTTCAGCTATTACGCGGGGTCGAGTGTGGCTGGGACAGCCGGTGGGGTGTTCTGGCATCAGGCAGGGTGGAACGGGATCGGGCTGTTCATTGGCAGTTTGCTGGTGCTGGCGTTGCTCGTGGCGTTGCACCTGAGCAGGTTGCCGGCTAAAGCCTGAACAACAGGGGCCGCTGTGCGGCCCATCGCCGGCAAGGCCAGCGATGGGGCGCTTGGATCAGTTGATCACTTCAATCAGATCAACATCCACTTCACGGCTCATCAGGTGCTTCTCGACTTCACCGGTCAGCTTGACCTTGGTTTTCTCGTTGAAAGGCACTGCCGGCATGTCTTCGTTATCGATTTCGACGGTGATGGTGCCGGTGTTGTCCTTGAACTCGTATTTGTCATCGTTGTTCACTTTCTTGACCACATAACCCTGCAGCACAACTGGGGTGTCGTCAGCGGCATCATTGGCGGCGGCAACCGTGGTCACTGGCTGGGCGCCAGGGCCGGTGTAGCCAGCAGCCAGGGCAGCGGTGCTGAACAGCGGGGCAAGCAACAGAGCAAGGTAACGAGCTTTCATGGTTCAGATCCTGTTTGGGTTTCGATGGACACAGATTACCCAGACAGGCTGAATTGAAACTTAAATAACAAAACGCCCGGCATTAGCCGGGCGTTTTGTTTGCAGCAGCGCTTATTGGTGGTACTGCGCCGACAGTTCATGCACGGCGTTGATGAACGCACCGGCATGTTCCGGATCGACTTCCGGGGTGATGCCATGGCCAAGGTTGAACACATGACCTGTACCGTGGCCGTAGCTGGCCAGGATGCGCCCGACTTCGGCACGGATGGCTTCAGGCTTGGCATACAGTACGGTTGGGTCCATGTTGCCCTGCAGGGCAACCTTGTTGCCGACTCGCTGGCGGGCTTCGCCAATGTCACAGGTCCAGTCCAGGCCTAGGGCGTCAGCACCAGCATCGGCAATGCTTTCCAGCCACAGGCCGCCGTTCTTGGTGAACAGAATCACCGGCACTTTGCGCCCTTCGTGCTCGCGGATCAGACCGCTGACGATCTTGCGCATGTAGGCCAGGGAGAACTCCTGGTAGGCCGCCGCCGACAGGTTGCCGCCCCAGGTGTCGAAGATCTGCACCGCTTGTGCGCCCGCCAGGATCTGACCATTGAGGTAGCTGACGACCGACTGCGCCAGTTTGTCGAGCAGCAGGTGCATGGCCTGTGGGTTGTCGTAGAGCATGGCCTTGGTTTTGCGGAAGTCTTTCGACGAGCCGCCTTCAACCATGTAGGTCGCCAGGGTCCATGGGCTGCCGGAGAAGCCGATCAGCGGTACACGGCCATTGAGTTCGCGACGGATGGTGCTGACCGCGTCCATTACATAGCCCAGGTCTTTCTGCGGATCAGGAATCGGCAGCGCCTCGATATCGGCCAGGGTGCTGATGACCTTCTTGAACCGCGGGCCTTCGCCGGTCTCGAAGTACAGGCCCTGCCCCATGGCATCAGGAATGGTCAGAATGTCGGAGAACAGGATCGCGGCGTCCAGCGGGTAGCGGTCCAGCGGCTGCAGGGTGACCTCGCAGGCAAACTGCGGGTTCATGCACAGGCTCATGAAGTCCCCGGCCTTAGCGCGGCTGGCGCGGTACTCCGGCAGATAGCGGCCGGCCTGGCGCATCATCCACACTGGGGTAACGTCTACGGGTTGCTTGAGCAGGGCGCGCAGAAAACGATCGTTCTTCAAGGCAGTCATGTCGGCATCCGGAAAAAAAGTGCGGGCATTTTCTCAGACACCAACGGAAAAGGCACGGTAAGTACCGTGCCTTTTGTCTATCGACCTGCGGTAGGTCAATAGATTTTGTTGAAAGCATCGCCGGCAAGGCCGGCTCCCATAGGTCTTATATGCGCCTAAGACCTTATGGGAGCCAGCCTTGCCGGCGATGAGGCCGGTCAGACCTCCAGATAATCCAGTATGCCTTCAGCCGCATTACGCCCTTCAAAGATCGCCGTCACCACCAGGTCAGAACCGCGGACCATGTCGCCACCGGCGAAGATCTTCGGGTTACTGGTCTGGTGCTTGAAGGTGTTCTTCTCCGGCGCAACGACGCGGCCCTGGCTGTCGGTCTGGATGCTGAACTGCTCGAACCATGGCGCCGGGCTTGGGCGGAAACCGAAGGCGATGACCACGGCATCAGCCGGGATGATCTCTTCAGAACCCGGAATCGGCTCAGGACTACGACGGCCACGGGCATCCGGCTCGCCCAGACGGGTCTCGACCACCTTAACGCCTTCGACCTTGTCTTCACCGACAATCGCGATCGGCTGGCGGTTGTAGAGGAACTTCACGCCTTCTTCCTTGGCGTTCTTCACCTCTTTGCGCGAGCCCGGCATGTTCGCTTCGTCACGACGGTAGGCACAGGTCACTGCCTTGGCACCCTGACGGATGGAGGTGCGGTTGCAGTCCATCGCCGTGTCGCCGCCGCCAAGCACCACGACCTTCTTGCCCTTCATGTCGACGAAATCTTCCGGCGACTTTTCAAAGCCCAGGTTGCGGTTGACGTTGGCCACCAGAAAATCCAGGGCATCGTGCACGCCCGGCAGATCTTCACCGGGGAAGCCGCCCTTCATGTAGGTGTAGGTACCCATGCCCATGAACACTGCATCGTACTCTTCGAGCAGTTGTTCCATGCTGATGTCCTTGCCCACCTCGGTGTTGAGGCGGAACTCGATCCCCATGCCAGTGAAGACTTCGCGACGATTGCTCAGCACGGTCTTTTCCAGCTTGAACTCTGGAATACCGAAGGTCAGCAGGCCGCCGATTTCCGGGTTGCGGTCGAACACCACCGGGGTCACACCGCCACGTACCAGCACATCGGCACACCCCAGACCGGCCGGGCCAGCACCGATAATGGCAACCCGTTTGCCGGTTGGTTTGACCTTGGACATGTCCGGGCGCCAGCCCATGGCGAAGGCGGTGTCAGTGATGTACTTCTCCACCGAACCGATAGTCACCGCACCAAAACCGTCGTTGAGGGTGCAAGCACCCTCGCACAGGCGATCCTGTGGGCACACCCGGCCGCAGACTTCCGGCAGGGTGTTGGTCTGGTGCGATAGCTCCGCCGCAGCGAGGATGTTGCCTTCGGAAACCAGCTTCAACCAGTTGGGGATGAAGTTGTGCACCGGGCACTTCCACTCGCAGTACGGGTTACCACAACCCAGGCAGCGGTGGGCCTGCTCGGCCGACTGCTGGGGTTTGAAGGGTTCGTAGATTTCCACGAACTCTTTCTTGCGTTGACGCAACAGTTTCTTCTTCGGATCCTTGCGCCCGACCTCGATGAACTGGAAGTCATTACTCAGACGTTCAGCCATGTTCAAAACCTCATCAAACTCTTCAGGCGCATATCACTGCGGGTTGGCACGGGTGCTGGACAACAGGTTCTTCAGGTTTGCCGCCTTCGGCTTGACCAGCCAGAAGCGACGCACGTAGTCGTCCAGGTTTTCCCAGAGCTCACGGCCCCATTCGCTACCGGTTTCTTCAACGTACTCGCCCAGAACGCGCGACAGGTGGCTACGGTACGCCTCCATCGCTTCGCCGCTGATGCGCTGGATTTCCACCAGTTCATGGTTGAGCTTGTCAACGAAGCTGTTGTCCATGTCCAGCACGTAAGCGAAACCGCCGGTCATGCCAGAGCCGAAGTTGTAACCTGTCTTGCCCAGTACGCAGACAAAACCACCGGTCATGTATTCACAGCAGTGATCGCCTGTGCCCTCGACAATCGCGTGGGCACCAGAGTTACGTACAGCAAAGCGCTCGCCCGCAGTACCCGCGGCGAACAGCTTGCCGCCAGTGGCGCCATACAAGCAGGTATTGCCGACAATGGCGCTGTGCTGGGTAGCAAACGGGCTGCCCGCAGGCGGCACGATTACCAGCTTGCCACCGGTCATGCCTTTGCCGACGTAGTCGTTGGCATCACCTTCGAGGTACATGTTCAGGCCACCGGCGTTCCACACGCCGAAGCTCTGGCCAGCGGTACCCTTGAAGCGGAAGGTAATTGGCGCCTTGGCCATGCCTTGGTTGCCGTGCAGACGAGCGATTTCGCCGGAAATCCGCGCGCCGATGGAACGGTCGCAGTTGCAGATATCCAGATCAAACTCGGCACCGGACATATCTCGAATGGCTGGCAGCGCCATGTCGACCATCTTCTCGGCCAGCACACCCTTGTCGAACGGCGGGTTGCGGTCAACTTCACAGAACTGTGGCTTGTCTGCCGGCACGTGCGGGCTGCCCAGCAGCGGGCTGAGGTCGAGGTGCTTTTGCTTCTCGGTTTCGCCAGGGAGCATTTCCAGCAGATCAGTACGCCCGATCAGCTCGCCGAGGCTACGTACACCGAGCTTGGCCAGCCATTCACGGGTCTCTTCAGCGACGTAAGTGAAGAAGTTCACCACCATGTCGACGGTGCCGATGTAGTGGTCCTTGCGCAGCTTGTCGTTCTGCGTGGCAACACCGGTGGCGCAGTTGTTCAGGTGGCAGATGCGCAGGTATTTGCAGCCCAACGCAATCATCGGTGCGGTGCCGAAGCCGAAGCTCTCGGCACCGAGGATGGCTGCCTTGATAACGTCCAGGCCGGTTTTCAGGCCACCGTCGGTCTGCACCCGCACCTTGCCGCGCAGGTCGTTGCCACGCAGGGTCTGGTGGGTTTCAGCCAAGCCCAGTTCCCACGGCGCACCGGCGTACTTGATCGAGGTCAGCGGCGAAGCGCCGGTACCACCGTCGTAGCCAGAGATGGTGATCAGGTCAGCGTAGGCCTTGGCCACACCAGCGGCGATGGTACCAACGCCCGCTTCTGCCACCAGCTTGACCGAAACCAGCGCCTGCGGGTTGACCTGCTTGAGGTCGAAAATCAGCTGCGACAGGTCTTCGATCGAGTAGATGTCATGGTGCGGCGGTGGCGAGATCAGGGTCACACCCGGCACGGCATAACGCAGCTTGGCGATCAGGCCGTTGACCTTGCCACCAGGCAGCTGACCACCTTCACCCGGCTTGGCACCTTGGGCCACCTTGATCTGCAGCACTTCAGCGTTGACCAGGTATTCCGGAGTGACCCCGAAACGGCCGGTGGCCACTTGTTTGATTTTGGAGCTACGGATGGTGCCGTAGCGCGCTGGGTCTTCGCCGCCCTCACCAGAGTTGGAGCGCGCACCCAGGCGGTTCATCGCCTCGGCCAAGGCTTCATGGGCTTCCGGAGACAGTGCACCCAGGGAGATACCGGCAGAGTCGAAGCGCTTGAGGATCGCTTCCAGCGGCTCGACTTCTTCCAGAGTCAGCGGCTGCTCGGCGACTTTGACCTTGAGCAGGTCGCGGATCATCGAGACCGGACGGGTGTCGACCAGCGCGGTGTATTCCTTGAATTTGGCGTAGTCGCCCTGCTGCACAGCAGCCTGCAGAGTGTTAACCACATCCGGGTTGTAGGCGTGGTATTCACCGCCATGCACGAACTTGAGCAGGCCACCCTGCTGGATCGGCTTGCGCGGGCTCCAGGCTTCGGCGGCGAGCAGTTTCTGCTCGTTCTCGATGTCGACAAAACGCGCGCCCTTGAGGCGGCTGGCCACACCACGGAAACTCAGGCCAACCACTTCCTCGGACAAGCCGACGGCTTCGAACAGCTGCGCACCACGGTAGGAACCAATGGTCGAGATACCCATCTTCGAGAGGATCTTCAGCAAGCCCTTGGAGATGCCTTTACGGTAGTACTTGAACACCTCGTCGAGGTCGCCCAGTACTTCACCGGTACGGATCAGGTCAGCCAGCACTTCGTAGGCCAGGTACGGGTAGACCGCCGAGGCACCGAAGCCGATCAGCACTGCATAGTGGTGCGGGTCGCGGGCCGTGGCCGTCTCTACCAGGATGTTGCTGTCGCAACGCAGGCCCAACTCGGTCAGGCGGTGATGCACTGCACCCACGGCCAGGGAGGCGTGTGCCGGCAGCTTGCCTGGGGCAATGTGACGGTCGCTGAGCACCAACTGAGTCTTGCCACTGCGCACGGCTTCTTCAGCCTGGTCGGCGATGTTGCGCACGGCCGCTTCAAGGCCAATGCTCTGCTCGTAGTTGAGATCGATCACCTGGCGTTCGAAGCCCGGGCGGTCGAGGTTCATCAGCGAACGCCACTTGGCTGGCGAGATCACCGGCGAGCTGAGGATCACTCGCGAGGCGTGCTCAGGGGATTCCTGGAAAATGTTGCGCTCGGCACCCAGGCAGATCTCCAGCGACATCACGATCGCTTCGCGCAGCGGGTCGATCGGCGGGTTGGTAACCTGCGCGAACTGCTGGCGGAAGTAGTCGTAGGTGGAGCGTACGCGCTGCGACAGGATCGCCATCGGCGTGTCATCGCCCATCGAGCCCACAGCTTCCTGGCCTTGCTCACCCAGCGGGCGCAGCACCTGGTCACGCTCTTCGAAGGTGACCTGGAACATCTTCATGTATTGCTTGAGCTGGTCGCTGTCGTAGCTGGCCACGCCTTGATCATCGCTCAAGTCGGCCTGGATACGCAGGGCGTTCTGGCGCAACCAGCGCTTGTACGGGTGGCGCGACTTGAGGCGGTTGTCGATGGCATCGGTGTCGAGGATCTGACCGGTTTCGGTGTCCACGGCAAAGATCTGGCCTGGGCCGACCCGGCCCTTGGCGATGACGTCTTCAGGCTTGTAGTCCCACACGCCGATTTCCGACGCCAGGGTGATATAGCCGTTCTTGGTGGTGACCCAGCGCGCCGGACGCAGACCGTTACGGTCAAGCAGGCAGACCGCGTGACGACCCTCAGTCAGTACTACGCCGGCAGGGCCGTCCCACGCTTCCATGTGCATGGAGTTGTATTCGTAGAAGGCACGCAGGTCGGCGTCCATGGTCTCGACGTTCTGCCACGCAGGCGGAATGATCATGCGCACGCCGCGGAACAGGTCGATGCCACCGGTAACCATCAGCTCGAGCATGTTGTCCATGCTCGAGGAGTCGGAACCAACACGGTTAACCAGCGGGCCGAGCTCTTCCAGGTCCGGAATCAGGTCGTTGGCGAACTTGGTACGGCGGGCCTGGGCCCAGTTGCGGTTACCGGTAATGGTGTTGATCTCGCCGTTGTGGGCGAGAAAGCGGAAGGGCTGCGCCAGCGGCCATTTCGGCAGGGTGTTGGTGGAGAAACGCTGGTGGAACACGCAAATAGCGGTCTGCAGGCGCTCATCACCGAGGTCTGGATAGAAGGCGACGAGGTCCGCCGGCATCATCAGGCCTTTGTAGATGATGGTTTTGTGCGAAAAGCTGCAGATGTAGTGGTCGGTGTCGGCGGCGTTGGCCACGGACGAGCGACGACGGGCGCTGAACAGCTTGATGGCGAATTCCTGATCGCTCAGGCCTGCACCGCCAACGAACACCTGCTCGATCTGTGGCAGGCGCTCCAGGGCCAAACGGCCGAGGACGCTGGTGTCGATCGGCACCTTGCGCCAGCCCACCAGTTGCAGGCCAGCCGCGAGGATCTCGCGGTTCATGTTTTCGCGTGCCGCTTGCGCCTTGGCGTTGTCCTGATTGAAGAACACCATGCCGACCGCGTACTGCTTGTCCAGCTCGCAGCCGAATTGCTCCAGGGCAACGGCGCGCAGGAACTGATCAGGCTTTTGCATCAACAGCCCGCAACCGTCACCGGTCTTGCCGTCTGCGTTGATGCCACCGCGGTGGGTCATGCACGTCAGCGCTTGCATGGCTGTTTGCAGAAGGTGGTGGCTGGGTTCGCCCGTCATATGGGCGATCAGGCCGAAACCACAGTTATCCTTGAATTCTTCGGGATGGTACAGACCTGTTTTCATAGACACTTTCTCACCAGGTTCGCCTCTCACCAAGGCAAATCTCTTTTTAGTACAACCACTTACCATCCACGCCGAACGAATGCCAGCTTTGCGGGGGCAATAGGGGAGCCATTGTTGCACAGCGACAGGGAAGCCCACAAATTTACGACGAATAGTCGTAAATCCATGTCGCATTTTTGAATGTTTTTAAGCGTGCGCCGTGGTAACGGCATGGCTTGAGTCTGAAGCGTTTCAGCCTGGACTGCAAGATGGGCTTGTGGCCGGCAGTCTGGGACAGAAAAGCCTGCCGCGCAGTACGCAGCAGGCTTGACCGTAGTTCAGGAGTCGCTCAGCAGGTGGCGGGGGTAGTGCCACCAAGCTCTATCAGCGGGTCGCGGCCAGTTCTTGTTGGACGCTGGCGACGGTACGTGGCCAAGGTTTACCAGCCTGGACCTTGGCTGGCAAGGCTTTGATTGCAGCCACCGCTGCATCACGGCTAGCGAAGCTACCGTAAGTGATCACGTACAGCGGCTTGCCCTGCAAGGTTTTCTTGAAGTAGCGATAGTCGCCACCCTGGGCTTTGACGAAGGCCTGGGCAGACGCTTCGGAGCTGGTACCGAGGATTTGCACGACATAGTTGCCAGGTTTCTGACCGGCATACCAACCACCACCGGCAGCCGGCTTGGCTGCAGGCTTCTCGGCAGGTTTTGCTGCAGGTTTAGCTGTTGCAACCTGTGTAGGCGCAGGCTTGGCAGCAGGCGCCACCGGCTTGCTAGCAACAGGTGCAACCGGCTGCTTTGGCGCCACTGGCTGCGTTTGGGCGATCGGCTGCGCCGGAACAGGTGCCGGGCCGGCGGCAACGCCAGCAGGTGGCGCGATGGTGGTGACAGTCGGCGGCTGCAGCGCTGTGTCACCGGCCGGACCACCCTCTTCACCTTCCCCCATGCCGGCTGCTTCAGCCAGCGGGCCACGCATGACCGGCTGCGACTGGCCTACCAGCGGCAACGGCATAGGCTGTGAATTGCCCGCGAACTCGATGGCTGGGCCACCGTTGTTGGACTGGGCATCACCTGGCTGGCCTTGGCCCAATGGCAACTGCGCTTGTTCTGCAGGTGCGGTGGGTGCCTGATCGCCTTTCTTCGGCATCAGCACGGCCGCGGCTACGGCGACCACAACGACAGCAGACAACGCCAGCACGTGTTTTTTAGGCATATTGAACCCCATTGATGGTCGCTTGGCCGTGGTCCGGCTAGCGATCATGGCTTCGATCAAGGTATCGCGGGCGACCTGGTTGATTGCTCCAGGCCAGCCATCCGAGTTTTGGTGTATATCGACAATCTGCTCACTGGTGAACACTTCGATACCGCGCCCGGCACCTTCCAGGCGCTGCTCGAGGTATTCCCGGGTTTCATCTTCGCTGTAAGGCGCAAGCTCAATGACATGGAAACGCTCCAGGTCAGCATTGAACGCTTCCAGCTCGGCGATCAAAGATGGCTCGCCGAACAGAAATACATGCGGACGCCCTTCCGGTGTACCCGCCGCCAGCTCCAGCAAGGCTTGGAGTGCCGACTCGTCGAGTTGTTCCGCATCGTCCACCAACAGATAAACTTCTTGCCCAGTCAGCGCCAATTGCACGACCTGGGCCAGCAGCTCGGGGACTTCCGGCTGAGCCACACCCAACGCCTGAGCCACCTGGCCAAGTACGCTGGCCGCATCACTGGCACCGCGGGCAGAAACCACGATACTTTGTACCGATTGCTTATTGGTGCTGGCCACCAGTGCCTGGCGCAGCAAGGTCTTGCCGCTGCCCTGCGGGCCGGTCACCACCAGCAGCAGCTGGCTATAACGCGCCAGGTGGTGCAGTTGCCCAAGCACAGGCTTGCGTTGGGCTGGGAAGAATTTGAAACCAGGCACCCGTGCAGCGAAGGGGTCATGGTTCAACTGGTAATGGCCGAGAAAGGCCTCGTCGGCGTGCAGACTAGTCATCGAACTCCCATCAACCTCAAAGCTGGGCCACGATTGCGCGGTAATCCGCGGCCAACGTGGCCTGAAGAATCTCTTTCGGATAGTCGTCGGTGACCACTGCCGCGCCCATTTGGCTCAGCAGGACCAGACGCAGACGACCGTCGAGTACCTTTTTATCTACTGCCATGTGCCCCATGAACTGCTCAGGGGTCATTTCTTCTGGTGGCACGACCGGCAGACCGGCACGCTGGAACAGACGAATACCCCGGTCCCGCTCCTGCTGGCTGATCCAGCCCAGGCGCATGGACATCTCCAGCGCCATCACCGTCCCGGCCGCCACAGCCTCACCATGCAACCAAACGCCATACCCCATGTGGGTTTCGATGGCGTGGCCGAAGGTATGCCCAAGGTTGAGGGTGGCTCGCACGCCAGACTCACGCTCATCAGCACCGACAACGGCAGCCTTGGCCGCACAGGAGCGACGAATCGCTTCAGTCAGGGCAACCTGATCCAGGCCACGCAACGCATCCATATTTGCTTCGAGCCATCCCAGGAACGGTTCGTCACAAATCAGGCCGTACTTGATCACTTCAGCAAGGCCTGCTGAAAGTTCACGCGGCGGCAAGGAGTTAAGGCTGCGGGTATCAATCAATACTGCATTGGGCTGATAGAAGGCGCCGACCATATTCTTGCCCAGCGGGTGGTTGATGCCGGTCTTGCCGCCCACTGAAGAGTCGACTTGAGACAGCAAGGTCGTGGGCACCTGGATGAAATCCACACCGCGCTGGTAGCAGGCTGCGGCAAACCCGGCCATGTCGCCGATCACCCCACCGCCCAAGGCGACCACCGTGGTGCGGCGATCATGGCGGGCGCTGAGCAAGGCGTCGAAAATCAGTTGCAGGGTTTCCCAGTTCTTGAACGCTTCGCCGTCTGGCAACACCACTGGCAGTACCGAGTAGGCACCCAGGGTCTTGCTCAGACGTTCGAGATAGAGGGGTGCGACCGTCTCATTGGACACAATGGCAACCTGCCGACCGGCAATGTGCGGCGCCAGCAGCTCGGGTTGATCCAGCAGGCCTTCGCCAATGTAGATCGGGTAGCTACGTTCGCCCAATTCGACCTTTAGTGTCTGCATGTGTCCCCACAATGAACAAGGCGCGGCATCGATAGCTCGACCCGCGCGATAACGGTGTGCCCTGTCACGGCATGACTGGTCGCCGAGAATAATCCTGGCTTAACGGGGCGGCAACTTCTGCAATCGCTCAAGAATATCCTGCACGACCATTCGCGGCGGCCGTTCGTCGGTTTCCACGACCAGGTCAGCGATCTCGCGGTAGAGCGGATCACGAACCTCCAGCAAGGCGCGCAAGGTCGCTTCCGGATTGGCCGTACGCAGCAACGGCCGGTTGCGGTCACGCGCGGTGCGCCCGACCTGCTGCTCGACCGAGGCGTGCAAGTACACCACCCGTCCTCCAGCATGCAGGGCCTGGCGATTGGCATCGCGCATCACCGCGCCTCCACCGGTGGCCAGAACCACGCCGTCAAAAGCGCACAGCTCGGCGATCATCGCCTGCTCACGGTCTCGAAAGCCCGGTTCGCCTTCCTTGTCGAAGATCCACGGGATATTGGCGCCAGTGCGCAGTTCAATTTCCTTGTCGGAATCTTTGAACGGCAGGCGCAGCTCTTTGGCTAACAGGCGACCGATGGTGCTTTTACCAGCACCCATGGGCCCCACAAGTATCAAATTTCGCACAGAATCAACGACTCACAGCAATCGCCTGGTCACTCATGATACGCGGAGTCAGGAAGACCAGCAGCTCGGATTTTTTCTCTTGTAGAACATCGCGACGAAACAGCCGCCCAACATACGGCACATCGCCGAAAAATGGCACCTTGTCGACAACTTTACTTTGCACCGTTGAGTACACGCCGCCAATCACGATGGTCTCGCCATCGCTGACGCGAACCTTGGCGTTTACCTCGTTCTTCCTGATCGGCGGCACCTGGGCCAGGGCGTTGAGGTAGTCCGGTTCATCCTTGGTGACCTTGACGGCCATGATCACCCGGTTGTCCGGGGTTATCTGCGGCGTCACCTCCAACGACAGCGACGCTTCACGGAAGGTCACCGACGTAGCGCCGCTGCCACTGGTTTCCTGATAGGGCACTTCGGTGCCCTTGAGGATCCGCGCGGTTTCCTTGTCGGCAGTCACTACCTTGGGCTGGGAAATGATTTCACCGTTGCCGGATTTCTCCATGGCACTGAGCTCCAGGTCCAACAACAGGTTATCGCGCACCAGGCCCAGCCCAATCGCCGAGGTGGCCCGCTCTGCACCAAGGTCGACAAAGGTGTCGCCACCGCCCAACACCAGACCACCTCCTAAATTCACCTCTGCCCCCCAGCGCACGCCCAGGCTTCGCTCGTAGTCGACGTTAGCCTCGACAATCCGCGCCTCGATCATCACCTGCCGTACGGGCACATCCAGTCGCGCGATCAACTGGCGCAGCACCTCCAGTCGTTCCGGTGTCTGGCGGGCGATCAGGGTGTTGGTTCGCTCATCGACACTCAATGCACCCTGAGCAAAGTCGTGGGGATCGTTATCCATCAGTGACTGGAACACGGCGGCTATATCCTTAGCCTGGGCATAGTGGATCGCCAGCAACTCACGTCGTGTGGGCGCCAAGCCCGCTACCTGTTGGCGCCCTTCCAGCAGTTGCCGCTCATGCCCAGAGAGCTCGCCGATAGGTGCCACCAGCAACACATTGCCTTCGGTGCGTTTCTCCAAGCCCTTGCTGCGCAGCACCAAGTCCAGAGCCTGCTCCCACGGCACATCCTGCAGGCGTAGGGTCACCCTGCCCTGCACCGCATCGCTGGCGACCAGATTAACCCCGGAAAAATCGGCCAGCACCTGTAACACCGAGCGAACCTCGACATCCTGGAAGTTCAATGACAACGGCTCGCCCGGTGAAACGCTACTGACTGAAACTTCACTGACGGCCTGCAGCGAAAACACCATTGCAGCTACCGCCACGCTCCATTTTGCCCTCATCTGCGACCTCCCTGGTTCGCCCTGCTATCACGCGCCGGCAGGCGCTTTCAGGCTCAACGCTCGATGACGCACGAGCCAACCCTTCCCCGGCACGAAAACTTCCTCTGCGACGTCGACACGCTGCTCCTCGATACTCACAATCCGACCACTATCACGCCCCAGTCGATCGCCCACTTGCAGGCGGTGCACAACGCCAGCCACCCGCAGCAACGCAAAACGAAGCTCACCACGCGCAAGGCTGCCAATCAGCTCAAATTGATCTAACGATAAGGTTTCCAGGTACTGACGAGGCTGCATTGCCGGCGGCGGCTCGAACGGACTGCGCGAAACACTCGGCAAAGGCCGAACAGGCTCCAGGGCAAGCCCTGACGGCATAGAAGCCGCTCGCTGCACCCGGCTTCGATAGGCGCTGGCGAGTACCTGCAGCCGTAGCCCTGGCGGGCCACTCGCCTGTGCTGGTGACATAGAGAAGTCGTGCGGGGTGATGAGTCGAGGTCGCTGGCTCAGGCCTTGGACGAACGTTGCCAAGGCCACATATGTACCGCGCAAATGCAACTGCATGGGCAATTCGATGTGATGGTCATGAGCGATTTCCGGCAACAGCTCGACCTGCTCAATGAACACGCCATCGGATTGCCCCTGATGAGCAATGTCTTCCAGTAAGTCGGCGACCCCTCCTCCTGCGGCCAACCTCCAGTGTGATTCATCAAGGTGCTGATAGGCCTTGGCCAACTGTGCCTCGTGAACAGCCAGTGCCTGCGCGCGCTGGGCCTTGTCTGCCTGCTCGATCTGCAATCGCTGCGAATGCTCAGCACCTTTCTCAATCTCGATGAGCAGCGCGTGCAAATGAGTGACGTATGCCAGTCCCAGCATCAACACCAGCCCCACCCCTAAGAGGGCTGCTCGCCGGATTCGCGAGCCACCCGCCAGGTGTTGCCATCGAGCCACGATCCACACGCTCAATGTTCGCCCCGCAAGGCCACGCTTAATTCGAACGCCTGACCCTCATCCACCGCCTTCATCTGCTGCATATCGACTTCCCCAAGCGCCCCAGACAGATTGCGCAACAGTTGCGCAACCTGCGAGCCCGAGCGAGCCAGCCCGTGGATGTGCAGACGCGCCTCTTGGCGAGTAACCGTCGTGAGGTACACCCCCGGAGGCACTGCACGCTCAAGCTGTTCCAGAAGATCGACCAGCAGCCAACGCCTGCGCTGTAGATCATCCAGCTGCTGTAGCCTGTACTGCACCTGCCTCTGCTCTTCCTTGTGCTGCGTTAGCTGGGCCAGTTGCGCATCGAAGCGCTCGATGGCCTGTCGAATCGAGGTGTCTTCAAGGATTCGCCGGTGCTGCACCTGACGCCCCAAGTAATCCGTCAACCAGGTTATCAAGCCGGCCACTATGACCACACCCAACAACAACACTTGAAAGCGTCGAATCTGGACATTGCGCTGCTGCTCACGCCAAGGCAGCAGGTTTAATCCAGGCATCGATCGCCCTCCCGCATTGCCAGGCCACACGCGATCGCAAGGCTTGGAGCCTGTGCCATCAACGATCGAGCCTCCAGGCCGGGCGCCAGGGTCAAATGCTTGAAGGGGTCGACATGGTGCACCCCCATACCCAGGCGCTGCTTTAGCTGTGCAGGCAAGTGCTGATCCCCCACTCCCGCCCCCGAGAGCAGCAACTGGTCGGGTAACCTCCTGCCTGGGCTGGCCAGCAAGTAGTTATCCACAGCCGACACCAACGCCTGCGCAAGGTCGCGTTGGTCATGCAAGGGGACCTCACGACGCAGCGGTACGCCTCCAGCCCCTCCTTCATGGAAGACCACGGCATCGGCTTCGACTTGCAATAACAAGCTGTCGGGCGCGCCATCGAAATGCACCGCTCGGCGCAAAGCATGACTGTCAGGCTCAACCACGCAGGCCTGCAGACCTGCGGACTCAAGGCTGGCCTGCAGCACATCCAGCAAAGCCAGATGGCAGACGGCTACGACAACGTGCTGACGCTGTGGGTCATCAGCATCAAGGCCTATGACCTCAAAGTCGATTGCTGCATCCTCAAAGGCAAAGGGCACAAACTGAGCAGCTTCACTGGGCAGGTTCTCGATGATGGCATGCTCATCAAAATCGGCTGGCATCGACACCCGCTTCTCGATCACCAACCCGCCCGGCAGAGCAATGGCAGCGCGCCGCCCCTGCCCGACACTGCGCCGCACAGCCTTGAGCAATGCCATGCCAACCTGTTCAGGATCACTGATCCACCCATTGTGCATAGCTGTCGCCGGCAGCGACTCGAGGGCCCAGGCTTGCACGCTGTAACGCCCGCGGTGTCGGTGCAGGCGCACCAGCCTGATGAACGGAGGGGTAATTTCCACCCCCAGAAGTGAACTGGCATCCTTGCCCAAGCGTCCAAGCATCGGTTTTTCCTTGATTGCAGCCGTCAACAGGGCATTGCTCCCGTCAAACCTGGCT
Organism: Pseudomonas sp. S06B 330; assembly: GCF_002845275.2. Taxonomy (NCBI): domain Bacteria; kingdom Pseudomonadati; phylum Pseudomonadota; class Gammaproteobacteria; order Pseudomonadales; family Pseudomonadaceae; genus Pseudomonas; species Pseudomonas tussilaginis. The sequence goes on from NZ_CP088149.1 coordinate 5,481,826, forward strand.
GATTCCTAGACGGGCGCGCCGATAACGCGCCCGTGCGAAAAATGCTTATAATGCCCAGCGTTTTTCCTTGTCCGCTGGCCCTGCGCGCAACCCACTCTTTTACCTGGACGCCCAAAAGCCTTGATACGCCTGCTGAAGTTCTTCTGGTGGTCTTTCGTCGCAGTCATTTGCGCTCTCCTGCTCGGTCTGAGCGGCGCGTTTCTGTATCTTAGCCCCAGCTTGCCCTCGGTAGAGGCCCTCAGAAGCATCCAGTTGCAGATCCCTTTGCGGGTCTACAGCAGTGACGGAAAGCTAATCGCCGAGTTTGGCGAAATGCGGCGATCTCCCATCCGTTTCGCCGACATTCCACCGCATTTCATCCAGGCTTTGCTGTCAGCCGAAGACGACAATTTCGCCAACCACTACGGGGTCGACCCGAGTAGTTTGATGCGTGCTGCAACACAATTGCTTAAGTCCGGGCACATTCAAACCGGCGGCAGCACCATCACCATGCAAGTGGCGAAGAACTTCTTCCTCAGCAGCGAACGTAGCTTCTCGCGCAAAACCAACGAAATCCTCCTGGCCTTGCAGATCGAACGCGAGCTGACCAAGGACGAGATCCTCGAGCTGTACGTCAACAAGATCTACCTGGGTAACCGTGCCTACGGCATCGAAGCCGCAGCACAGGTCTACTACGGTAAATCGATCCGTGACATCAGCCTGGCCCAAATGGCGATGATTGCCGGCCTGCCCAAGGCGCCGTCGCGCTTCAACCCGCTGGCCAACCCGGTGCGCGCCAAAGAGCGCCGTGACTGGATCCTCGGGCGCATGTACAAGCTGGGCAAAATTGATCAAGCCAGCTATCAGGCTGCCTTGGCCGAACCCATCAATGCCAGTTATCACGTACCGACCCCTGAAGTCAGTGCGCCTTACATTGCCGAGATGGCCCGCGCCGAAATGGTTGGCCGTTATGGCAGCGATGCCTATACCGAAGGCTTCCGGGTCACCACCACCGTGCCTAGCGACCTTCAGGAAATCGCCAACAAAGCCGTACTCGACGGTTTGAGCGCCTACGATGAGCGCCATGGCTATCGCGGTCCTGAAGCTCGCTTCCCGGGCAAGACCCACGAGCAGTGGATGCAGGAACTGAGCAAACAGCGCCCACTGGGCGGCCTGGAGCCCGTGATCGTCACCCAAGTCGACAAAACGGGCCTGCAGGTGTTGACCCGCGCCGACAAGCTGGAAACCGTAGCCTGGGAAACGATGAAATGGGCACGCCCGTTCCTCAATACCAACAGCCAGGGCCGTGCGCCGCAACAGCCTGCCGATGTCGCCAAAGTCGGTGACCTGATCCGCGTTCAGCGCCTGGACGACGGCAGCCTGAAATTCAGTCAGGTTCCTGGAGCGCAAAGCGCACTGGTCTCGCTGGACCCCAACAGCGGTGCTATCCGTGCGCTGGTCGGTGGCTTCTCCTTCGAGCAAAGCAATTACAACCGCGCCATGCAGGCCAAGCGCCAGCCGGGCTCAAGCTTCAAGCCATTCGTCTACAGCGCGGCTCTGGATAGTGGCTACACCGCTGCCACCATGGTCAACGATGCACCGATCGTGTTCGTCGACGAGTACCTCGACAAGGTCTGGCGCCCGAAGAACGACACCAACACCTTCCTTGGCCCAATCCGCATGCGTGAAGCGCTGTACAAGTCGCGCAACCTGGTGTCGATCCGCCTGCTGCAGGCCATGGGTGTCGGCAGGACGATCGACTACATCAGCAAGTTTGGCTTCAACAAGCAGGACCTTCCGCCCAACCTGTCCCTAGCCTTGGGTACCGCCACCCTGACGCCAATGGAAATCGCCACGGGCTGGAGCACCTTTGCCAACGGTGGCTACAAAATTACCCCGTACCTGATCGAACGCATCGAGAGCCGCAACGGCGAAACCCTGTTCACAGCCAACCCTCCACGGGTGCCACAAGCCGAACAGGCCGAAGCCGGCATTGCTGCTCCTGAAACCCCGATCAGCATCCAACTGCCCGGCGAAGCTGCTGCCGCAACTGCCAGCAACGACCCCGCCATTGCGCAGCCGCCAGCGGTGGCTGAGCGTATCGTCGATGCCCGGACCACCTACATCCTCACCAGCATGCTCCAGGATGTGATCAAGCGCGGGACCGGGCGGCGCGCCCTGGCCCTGGGCCGCACCGACCTGGCTGGTAAGACCGGTACCACCAACGAATCCAAAGATGCCTGGTTCTCCGGCTACAACGCCGACCTGGTGACCACCGTATGGAGCGGCTTCGACCAGCCGGAAACCCTGGGCCGCCGTGAATACGGTGGTACGGTGGCGCTGCCGATCTGGATGAACTTCATGGGTGCCGCGCTCAAAGACAAGCCCAACCACGCCCCGGCCGAACCGGAAGGCATCCTCAGCTTGCGAATTGATCCAGTCAGCGGCCGGGCGGCCACACCGAGCACGCCTAATGCTTACTTTGAGCTGTTCAAGGCCGAGGACACGCCACCCTCAGTGAACGAGCTGGGTGGCTCGGCACCGGGCAGCCCACTGCCAGCGGATGAAGCGGCGCCGATCGATCTGTTCTGACAGGCAGGCCACTTGCTGTAGCCGCTGCCGAGGCACGAGACTGCGATCGACTGCAGCGCAGTCGCAACTCAGGCACCTCACTGGGCCTGGCCAATCGCGGCAGCCAGGCTTTACGGCCGTTTCACGGGGCCAGCCAAACACACCCCCAACAAAAAGCCCCGACTCTTGCGAGCCGGGGCTTTTTGTTACAACGCTACAACGGCTTAGCCGTTGAACACGTCATCCACGCTGGTGAGCGGGTAGTTCTTCGGATACGGCAGGGTTGCCACACCGGTCTCGATTGCAGCCTTGGCCACAGCATCGGAAACGACGGTGATCAGGCGTGCATCCATTGGCTTCGGAATGATGTACTCACGACCGAACTCCAGGGCATCAACGCCATAAGCTGCACACACTTCCTTCGGCACTGGCAGCTTGGCCAGGTCTTTCAGAGCGTTGGCCGCAGCGATTTTCATCTCTTCGTTGATGCGCTTGGCGCGAACGTCCAGAGCACCACGGAAGATGAATGGGAAGCCCAGAACGTTGTTGACCTGGTTCGGGTAGTCGGAACGACCGGTGGCCATGATCACGTCGCTACGGGTAGCGTGAGCCAGTTCTGGAGCGATTTCCGGATCAGGGTTGGAGCAAGCGAAGACGATTGGGTTTGGCGCCATCGACTTCAGGCCTTCAGCGCTCAGCAGGTTCGGGCCGGACAGACCAACGAATACGTCAGCGCCGTCCAGGGCATCAGCCAGGGTGCGCTTGTCGGTAGCGTGGGCGAAGACCGCCTTGTACTGGTTCAGGTCGTCACGGCCAGCGTGGATCACGCCAGTACGGTCAACCATGAAGATGTTCTCGATGCTCGCACCCATGCTCACCAGCAACTTCATGCAGGAGATGGCTGCAGCGCCAGCGCCCAGGCAGACGATCTTGGCGTCAGCCAGGGTTTTGCCAGCAATTTCCAGGGCGTTGATCATGCCGGCAGCGGTAACGATCGCAGTGCCGTGCTGGTCATCGTGGAACACCGGGATGTCGCACTGTTCGATCAGCGCGCGCTCGATTTCAAAGCACTCAGGTGCCTTGATGTCTTCCAGGTTGATGCCACCGAAGGTGATGGAGATGCGCTTGACGGTGTCGATGAAGGCTTGCGGGCTTTCGGAGTCGACTTCGATGTCGAAAACGTCGATGCCAGCAAAACGCTTGAACAGAACACCCTTGCCTTCCATGACCGGCTTGGAGGCCAGTGGACCCAGGTTACCCAGGCCAAGAATGGCGGTGCCGTCGGAAATGACTGCTACCAGATTGCCCTTGCCGGTGTACTTGTAGGCCAGCTCCGGATCGCGACCAATTTCACGTACCGGCTCAGCCACGCCAGGGCTGTAGGCCAGCGCCAGGTCGCGAGCAGTCGCGGTAGGTTTGGTGAGCTCGACGCTCAGTTTCCCCGGACGAGGCTGAGCATGATATTCGAGAGCGGCAGTTTTCAAATCTGACATGGTGGGCATTCCGCTATTTACTGTTCTGACGGACCGCCGAGGATACGCAAAGAGCAAAGGGCCTACAAGACTGGTCGGTCACTTGTGTCAAGGCCTTTAACCTACGACTTTCCGCCAAGAGCCACGGCCTGCAAGGGTTTCAATGTGTACAATCGAATAAAAAAATGTCCACAATTTTTTATCTTTGCACCCATTCCAGCATCGAAGGATCGGTCAATGGCAGCAACCAGCGCTTCTGCCCGGCTTTCAACCCGCCTTTGCGGGAACGATCCAGCACCCAACCTCGGACTTCAACAGTGCGCCCTTTAAGCCCTTCGAAGAAAGAAGCAGGGAAGTTGCGCTGCAACCGTGCCGGCACCTGAACGACCAGCGAATCGTCAATTTCGATCCAGACTCCGCCGCGATTGCGGTCGATACCCATGACTTTACCGCTGATCAGCGCAAAGCCAGATTGCCGCACCTGTGCCGCTGGAATAACCGGTGTTTGGCGCCACACCCCCGCACCCAACTGACGAGCGGCACGCTCGGCTTGCTGCTGACAGTCCGTCAGGCTGACATTCGGTGCCACGGCTACGCGGTAGCCAAGGCCCTCACTCAGTAGCTGTGCTTCGAAATTGTCACCAGAGCGGCCATAGATGTGCGCCAGGGTGCGCCCATACTTGTCTTTAGACTCGACACCCAGCACCAGCCCTACTTCGCCACGACTGGCCTTGACCAATGATTGCAGGCGCTGACGCGCGGCTTCGGCGAAGGGCTCGCTGGTTTTGTCTTTGCGACCGATCTCGGGGGCATTGATGCCAATAAGACGAACGCTGCGCCCATCTTTCAGACGCAAGGTGTCGCCGTCGACCACCTGACTAACGCTCACGCGCTGGGGATCGATCGGGGTCGGGCAGAAGGCCTGTGCCGATAACTGCCATATGGCGCCCACAAAAAAGGCGCCCACAAGGGACGCCTTTTTCAGCAGCATTGCCAAGCCCGAGGGGCCAGCGACGCGCAATCTTACTTCTTGCTGCCGAACGCTGCGAAGCGATCTTCGAAGCGCTTGACGCGGCCGCCGGTATCCAGAGTCTTCTGCTTACCGGTGTAGAACGGGTGGCACTCGTTGCAAACGTCAGTACCCAGCGGGGCGCACAGGGTCGAACGAGTTTCGAACTTGTTACCGCAGCTGCAGGTGACTGCGATTACTTCGTAATTCGGGTGAATTTCTGGCTTCATGGTCACTTCCTCGACTGCGTGCCGCCACCCAACACCATTGTTGAATACCGCACGTAATTAGGCGGCGAATAATACCAGAGCATGCTCTCAACGCAAGTTGTCGCTTGCACCGGCTGTCGTCTGCTAGGCTCGCCGGGTCTTGGAACCCCTTCAGAGAACTCTTCGCGTGTCCGACGTCATTCTGCGCCTTGCCCTGCCCTCGCCCTTGCGGCGACTGTTCGACTACAGGGCCCCGGCGAGCATGGCGCGCCAGGCGCTGAGCCCCGGCATGCGCATTCGCGTGCCGTTCGGGCGACGGGAAATGATCGGCATCCTGATCGAGATCACCGACAAGAGTGAAGTCCCGGCGGACAAACTAAAGCCGGCGATTGCTCTGCTCGACCCCGTCTCGCCATTGCCTCCGGCCTTGTTCAAGCTGTGCCTGTGGACAGCCCAGTATTACCAACACAGCCTTGGTGACACCCTGAGCTGGGCTCTGCCAGTGCTATTGCGCCAAGGCGAGCCGGCCGAAGCACGCCAAGAGCGCTTTTGGCAGATCGCCCCCAGCGCACGCCTGGACGACCCACGGATCGCCCGCGCGCCTCGCCAGCGCGAAGCCTTGGCAACCTTGGCGCAACACCCTCACGGCGTCGCCCACACCCTGCTGAGCAAACTGATGCTGAGCAAGGACAGCCTCGACCTACTGCTGGCCAAGGAGTTGGTCGAGGTCGAGGTGCGCCGCCATCTACCTCAGGAGCGTCATGAACACTGGCTGGCACAGCCTGAGCTGCCGCTCAACGACGAACAACGCGCCGCCTTCAATGCCGTACGCTCGGGCTTCGACAGTTTTCATGCCTTCCTGCTGGCCGGGGTCACCGGCAGCGGTAAGACCGAAGTCTACCTGCAACTGATCCGCGAAACCCTGGAAGCGGGCAAGCAGGCACTGATCCTGATTCCGGAAATCAACCTCGGGCCGCAGACCCTGGCGCGCTTCGAGCAGCGCTTCAACGCCCGTATCGCCTTGCTGCACTCAGCCGTCAATGACCGCGAGCGCCTGGATGCCTGGCTGGCTGCCCGCGATGGCGAGGCCGACATCATCATCGGCACCCGCTCGGCGCTGTTCACGCCGATGAAGCACCCCGGCCTGATCATCATCGATGAAGAGCACGACGGCTCCTATAAACAGCAGGAAGGCCTGCGCTACCATGCCCGCGACCTGGCCCTGGTGCGGGCGCGCCAGGAGAACATCCCGATCCTGCTCGGCTCGGCAACGCCGTCTCTGGAAAGCCTGCACAACGCCCACAGCGGCCGCTACGGCCTGCTGCGCCTCACCCAACGCGCCGGCGGGGCCCAACAGCCGCGCTTTCTGCGCCTGGATGTGAAGAGCCGGCCACTGGACAGTGGCATCAGCGGACCGATGCAACAGGCCATCGGTCAGACTCTGGCTGCCGGCCAGCAGGTATTGGTGTTCCTCAACCGCCGCGGCTTTGCCCCGACGCTGCTTTGCCACGACTGCGGCTGGATGTCCGAGTGCCCGCGCTGCGATGCGCGTATGACCGTGCATCAACGCTCCAACGAGCTGCGCTGCCACCACTGTGGGTATGACGAGCGGGTGCCGCGCCAATGCCCGCAGTGCAACATGGTCGACCTGCGCCCAGTAGGTGCCGGTACCGAGCGTGCCGAAGAACGCCTGAGCATTCTGTTTCCTGATTTTCCGGTACTGCGCGTGGACCGCGACAGCACGTCGCGTAAAGACGCCATGAACCAGTTGTTTACAACCATCCAGCGCGGCCAGCCGTGCATCCTGGTCGGCACTCAGATGCTGGCCAAAGGTCACCACTTTCCACGGGTGACCCTGGTGGCGATTCTCGATGCCGATGGTGGCCTGTTCTCCGGTGACTTTCGCGCCAGTGAACGCATGGCCCAGCTTATCGTTCAGGTTGCCGGGCGCGCCGGGCGGGCCGAAGAGCCTGGCAAGGTGATCATCCAGACCCACCTGGCCGACCACCCATTGTTGGTGCAACTGACCGAACAGGGCTACTTCGCCTTTGCCGAGCAAGCCCTGAGCGAGCGACGCGCCGCGGGGCTGCCACCGTTCGCCCACTTGGCGCTGCTGCGGGCAGAAGCGCATAAACCAGGGCAAGCCGAAAGTTTTCTCGATGAAGCCTGCAGCGCTGCCGAGCAGTTGCTGGCCGATCACAACCTGCAAGGCATCGAGCTGCTCGGCCCGGTACCGGCGCCGATGGAACGACGTGCGGGACGTTTTCGTGCACAACTATTGCTCCAGGCCAATGCACGGGCGCCTTTGCATCGACTGATCAGCGCCTGGTTGCTACTGTTGGAACAGATGCCGTCCGGGCGCCAGGTGCGCTGGTCTTTAGATGTAGACCCAGTTGACCTGTATTGATGCATCAAGCAACAAGCATTCCCCCAAAGGTTGGCAACTAGCCCCCGGCAACGGATAATGTCCAGTTTTTCCACCTGCGCATCGAAGCGCCGCCGCGCTTGCGGTCGAAAGAGAAGCCCATGAAAGACACCATTCGCCAGCTAATCCAGCAAGCCCTCACCCAACTCGTCACCGACGGTGTGTTGCCTGAAGGGCTGACGCCGGCGATCCAGGTGGAAAACGCCCGGGACAAAACCCACGGCGACTTCGCCAGCAACATCGCCATGATGCTGGCCAAGCCTGCCGGCATGAAGCCCCGTGACCTGGCAGAGAAAATCATCGCCACGCTGCCTGCCGACGAGCAGGTGAGCAAGGTCGAGATCGCCGGCCCGGGCTTTCTGAACTTCTTCCAGAACACCCAGGCCCTGGCTGCTCGCCTGGACGCCGCACTGGCCGATGCCAAGCTGGGCGTTACCAAGGCTGGCCCGCAGCAAAAGGTGGTGGTCGACCTGTCGGCTCCTAACCTGGCCAAAGAGATGCACGTTGGCCACTTGCGTTCGACCATCATTGGCGATGCCGTGTCGCGCGTACTGGAGTTTCTCGGTGACACCGTGATCCGCCAGAACCACGTCGGCGACTGGGGCACTCAGTTCGGCATGCTGATGGCCTACCTGCAGGAAAACCCGATCACCAGCGACGAGCTGTCGGATCTGGAGAACTTCTACCGTGCGGCGAAAAAGCGCTTCGACGAGTCCGAAGAGTTCGCTGACCGCGCCCGCGGCCTGGTGGTCAAGCTGCAAGCTGGCGACGAGGAATGCCTGAAGCTGTGGACCCGCTTCAAGGACATCTCGCTGTCACACTGCCAGAAAACCTACGAACTGCTGAACGTCAAACTGACCATGGCCGACGTCATGGGCGAAAGCGCCTATAACGATGACCTCGAAAATGTCATCAATGACCTCAAGGCCAAAGGTCTGCTGGTTGAAAGCAAGGGCGCCCAGTGCGTGTTCCTCGACGAATTCAAGACCGCCGAGGGCGAGCCACTGCCGGTAATCGTGCAGAAAGCCGACGGTGGCTATCTGTACGCCACCACCGACCTGGCTGCCGTGCGCTACCGCAGCAACGTACTCAAGGCTGACCGCGCCCTGTATTTCGTCGACCAGCGTCAGGCCCTGCACTTCAACCAGGTGTTCGAAGTAGCCCGCCTGGCTGGCTTCGTCGGCCACCCGATGCAGATGGAGCACATGGGCTTCGGCACCATGAACGGCGCTGATGGCCGTCCATTCAAGACCCGCGACGGCGGCACGGTGAAGCTGATCGACCTGCTCACCGAAGCCAAAGAGCGCGCCTACGCCCTGGTCAAAGAGAAGAACCCAGAGCTGCCCGAGGATGAGCTGCGCGCTATCGGCCAAGTGGTGGGCATCGACGCGGTGAAATATGCCGACTTGTCCAAGCACCGGACCAGCGACTACAGCTTCAACTTTGAACTGATGCTCAACTTCGAAGGCAACACTGCGCCGTACCTGCTGTACGCCTACACCCGCGTCGCTGGCGTGTTCCGCAAGCTGGGCAAAAGCTTTGATGAAGTGGACGGGCACATCGTGCTGCAAGCTGCCCAGGAGCAAGACCTGGCTGCGCGCTTGGCGCAATTTGGTGAAATCCTCAACAACGTCGCCGAGAAAGGCACCCCGCACGTTCTCTGCGCGTACCTGTATGACGTGGCCGGCCTGTTCTCAAGCTTCTACGAGAACTGCCCAATCCTGGCCGCCGAAACCCCTGAACAACAGCAGAGCCGCCTGCGCCTGGCAGCCCTGACTGGCCGCACCCTCAAGCAAGGTCTGGAACTGCTCGGCCTGGAAACCCTGGAGCGTATGTAAGTTGGCTGCCAAGAAAAAACCTGCACCCAAGCGTGGCGCCAGCCGCAACCAGGCCCCTGCAAAGCAACCGATTCCGGGCTGGATGTGGCTGGCGATCGGCCTGACCATCGGTGCGTTCGTTGTTTTCCTGATGAAGCTCGAGCCGGGTAACGAAGAGGTCAAGCGCACCAAGCCTGAACAGCAGAAAGCGGCGAAAGCCGCTGAAGCCAACAAGACGGCGCCAAGCCCGCAGCAGCCGGTCAAGCCTAAGTATGACTTCTATACCTTGCTGCCCGAGTCGGAAGTGATCGTGCCGCCAGAGGCCGTACCAGAGAAGACCCCACCGGTACCGGCGCAACCGCCGGTAACCCCGGCAGAAGCGGCGAAGATTGATACCGCACGGGCTCAGGCCGCCCTGATGGGGCAAACGCCACCACCCGCGCCACCGGTGATCAAACCGGCGGCCACTACCCAGTTCTTCCTGCAGGCTGGCTCGTTCCGCAAACAGGCTGATGCCGACAAGGTGCGGGCGCAGATCATCCTGCTCGGCCAGGCAGTCAAGGTGGAGTCCGGCACGGTCAAAGAAGAAACCTGGTACCGGGTGCTGGTCGGCCCGTTCAGCAATCGCGAACAGCTGACCGTAGCGCAGAAACAACTGGCCGGCAGCGGCTTCAGCAATCTCTTGCTGCAGCAGCGCCAGACCCGTCAGTAACCTCATCAGCGGCCTTGTCGACTCCGACAAGGCCGCTGCTGTTAACGCCGCTGAGCGTTGGCCAACGACACCTGGGTGTTCAGCGTCCAGAAGTCATACAAGACCCCCACCAGAAACAACCCGCCCGTGAACAGGTAGATGATCCCGGTGATCCATTTGCCCTGATACATGCGGTGCACGCCGAATACACCCAGAAAGGTCAGCAGAATCCAGCTTAGGCTGTAGTCTAGGGGACCTGCGTGAAAGCGCATGTCAGCCTCGCGGTCCATTGCCGGGATCAGAAACAAGTCGATCAGCCAGCCAATGCCCAGCAGCCCCAAGGTAAAGAACCAGATCGTTCCGGTGACCGGCTTGCCGTAATAAAAACGGTGTGCCCCGGTGAAACCGAAAATCCACAGCAGATAACCAATCACCTTGCTGTGAGTGTCATGCATCTGCCCATCCTGTTGATAACTGTTCATTCATAGCCTCTGAGGGTTATCAGAAAATTTTCTAAGAAAAAATGTGACTTTCATGTGGCGAGCCGACGTGTGGCATTTTGCCCTGGCGTTAAACGTAAGCGCTTGTTTTTTCTAGCCTTCACTTTGAGATGATCCTTTTTTTGTGGCAATGGAGCCGGCTTTCAAGGCCGTCGCAGTCGACCAACGGATCAAAAAGTGATCAAAAAGCTGTTATAAAGTTGCGCGCTAACCAACCAAGAGCCCTGCCTATGCGTCCTTTTTTCAAGACATGGCTGACCCTTTGCCTATTATTGCCACTGGCCGCCCACGCCACCAACCGTGAGCAACGGTTACCCAACGGCTACTCTGGGTACACCACACATTCCGCCGCTGCGCGTTCGACAAAGAACGTCAGCACCAAGGCCCAGCACCGCACCCGCTCCAGTAAGCCAAGCCTGCCGGTCGCCTCAATGTCGCCACAGCAGAGCAGCGATGTGCTTAGCCGTGCCGTCAATGTACTCGGCACCCCTTACCGTTGGGGCGGCAGCAGCCCAAGTAAAGGCTTCGACTGCAGCGGCTTGGTCAAGTATGCCTTCAACGACATTGAAGAAATCGACTTGCCACGCACCTCCAATGCCATGGCTCAAGGTCACGGCGTGAAGGTTGACCGAAACGACCTCAAGCCTGGTGACCTGATTTTCTTCAACATCAAGAGCCGTCGGGTCAATCATGTTGCCATCTACCTGGGCAACGACCGCTTCATCCATGCCCCGCGCACCGGCAAGCGAGTCAGCATCGACACACTCAACAAGCCCTACTGGCGTAGCCGTTATGTGGTCGCCAAGCGGGTTCTGCCGAAAAGCCAGCAATTGGCCTTGGCCAGCACCCACTAAAAACTGCCATGCGCCCATTCACGGGCGCAGTCTGGCCTGATCTCCCCACGCGCTGACAGGCCTTGCAGGCAGCCCTCCAGGGTCTGCATGCCCACCGCCCCACCCATCTGCATCGTCGAGTACAGTTGCGCGACCTTTCCTTCGCGGATCAGATTGCGCACGGCAGGCGTGGCCAGCAAAATTTCATGGGCTGCCACCCGGCCACCAGCGACTCGCTCGACCAGCACCTGGGCCACCACCGCCTGCAACGCTTCGCTGAGCATGGCGCGCACTAGTTGCTTCTCCTCAGCGGCAAACACATCCACCAGGCGATCGATCGCCTTTGCGGCCGATACCGTGTGCAGGGTCGCCAGCACCAAGTGCCCCGTTTCAGCAGCACTGAGGGCCAGACGGATACTCTCCTGGTCGCGCAGCTCACCGAGCATGATCACATCCGGATCCTGACGCAGCGCTGCGCGTAGCGCCTGGGTAAAACCATGACTGTGCCTGCCGATCTCGCGTTGACTGATCAGGCTGCGCTGCGGGCTGTGGATAAATTCGATGGGGTCTTCCAACGTGAGAATGTGTAACTGCCGCTCACGGTTCAGATGATCCAGCAGCGCTGCCAACGTGGTGGATTTGCCCGAACCAGTAGGCCCTGTAACCAGCACCAGGCCGCTGGGCAACTCGGCAATCCGCCGAAACACGTCACCCAAGCCCAATTCGGCCAGGCTACTCACCTGACGAGGAATGACCCGCAGCACCGCCCCTGAGCCACGCAACTGGTTGAAGGCATTGACGCGAAAACGACCAAGTCCGGGCATGGACAGTGAGAAATCGAGTTCCAAGAGTGTTTCAAAATCCTTTTTTTGCTCATCGGACATGAGCTGCGCGAGCATCTTCTGCACCTGCTCAGCGCTCAACGTCGGCAGCTGCAGGCGGCAAATACGCCCGTCCAAACGAATCGCAGGCACCTCATCGGTGGCCACGTGCAGGTCCGAAGCCCCTTCCCTTATTGCCAGGGCCAGCAGTTCAGTCACATCCATGAGACTCCCCAAAGGCTGCCAAGCAGGTAGAATGCCGCAGACCCAAAGAGCCGCTGGCATCGATCAATGTCCACCATAGCAGACAACCTTTCCACGCTCGCCGCACGCATCAGCGCTGCCGCCGAGGCCTCAGGACGCTCGCCGTCCGCCATCCGCCTGCTGGCGGTGAGCAAGACCAAACCCGCCACTGCCGTGCGTGAAGCCTTTGCCGCCGGGGTGCGCGATGTTGGCGAGAACTACCTGCAAGAAGCCTTGAATAAACAGGCCGAATTGTCCGACCTGCCCTTGACCTGGCACTTCATCGGCCCCATTCAGTCGAACAAGACTCGCGCAATTGCCGAGCATTTTGACTGGGTACATTCCGTGGACCGTCTGAAGATCGCCCAACGCCTGTCCGAGCAACGCCCTGAAGGCCTAACACCCCTGAACATCTGCCTGCAGGTGAACGTCAGTGGCGAGGCCAGCAAATCCGGCTGCACGCCCGAGGCGTTGCCCGCGCTGGCTTCGGCCATTGCGGCCCTGCCACGGCTGAAACTACGTGGCCTGATGGCGATTCCCGAGCCGACCGATGACCGTGCCGCTCAAGAAGCCGCTTTTGCCCAGGTTCGCCAATTGCAAGACAGTCTCGGCCTGGACCTGGACACCCTTTCCATGGGCATGAGCCACGACTTGGAAGCCGCCATTGCCCAGGGCGCGACCTGGGTCCGTATCGGTACTGCGCTGTTCGGCGCACGTGACTACGGCCAGCCCTGACCTATGCCTTTTTCAACTTTCCCCCTAAAGGACCTGACATGAGCAAGACTCGTATTGCCTTTATCGGCGCCGGCAACATGGCTGCCAGCCTGATCGGCGGCCTGCGCGCCCAGGGCCTGGACGCCGCGCAGATCCGCGCCAGCGACCCGGGTGCCGAACAACGGGCAAAAATCCACGCTGAGCATGGGATTGAACTGTTCGCCGACAATGCCCAGGCCATCGAAGGTGCCGACGTTGTCGTGCTGGCAGTCAAGCCTCAGGCCATGAAGGCGGTGTGCGAAGCACTCAAGCCGAACCTCAAGCCTGAGCAACTGGTAGTTTCGATTGCCGCCGGGATCACCTGCGCGAGCATGAACAAATGGCTTGGCGCACAACCTATCGTGCGCTGCATGCCCAACACCCCAGCATTGTTGCGCCAAGGTGTTAGCGGCTTGTACGCCACCGCTGAGGTCTCTGCCGCACAGCGCCAACAGGCCGAACAACTGCTGTCGGCCGTAGGCATTGCCCTGTGGCTGGACAACGAGCAACAGCTCGACGCTGTCACCGCCGTTTCCGGCAGTGGCCCGGCGTATTTCTTCCTGTTGATCGAAGCTATGACCGCTGCAGGCGAAAAACTTGGCCTGCCACGGGAAATCGCCGCCAAACTGACCCTGCAAACCGCCCTGGGTGCGGCTCACATGGCCGTCAGCAGTGATGTCGACGCCGCTGAACTGCGTCGCCGTGTCACTTCCCCTGCCGGCACTACTGAAGCGGCAATCAAGTCGTTCCAGGCCGATGGATTCGAAGCGCTGGTGGAGAGAGCGCTGGGCGCTGCCGCGCACCGCTCGGCTGAAATGGCCGAACAACTGGGCAACTAAGGAGCCGAACATGATCGGATTGAACACCGCTGCCATTTACATCCTGCAAACCCTGGGCAGCCTTTACCTGTTGATCATCATGCTGCGTTTTATCTTGCAGCTGGTTCGCGCCGACTTTTACAACCCCCTCAGCCAGTTCGCCGTGCGCGCGACCCAGCCGCTGCTCAAGCCCATGCGCCGAATTATTCCGAGCCTGTTCGGCCTGGATATGTCGTCGCTGGTACTGGCGATCATTGTCCAGTTGCTGATCATGGGCCTGACCCTGCTGCTGGCCTACGGCACTACCGGTAATCCGCTGCAACTGCTGGTCTGGTCGATGATTGGCGTTACCGCGCTGTTCATGAAGATTTTCTTCTTCGCCCTGATCATCAGCGTGATCCTCTCTTGGGTTGCCCCAGGCAGCCACAACCCTGGCGCTGAGCTGGTCAATCAGATCTGCGACCCGTTCCTGGCACCGTTCCGGCGCCTGCTGCCCAATCTCGGTGGCCTGGATATTTCGCCGATTCTGGCGTTCATGGCCCTGAAGCTGATCGATATGCTGGTGATCAACAATCTGGCGGCAATGACCGCAATGCCTGAGATGCTGCGGCTTTTGGTCTGATCCGAAACCTCGCTGCAGCCATCGCCGGCAAGGTCGGCTTCCACAATGGGAGCCGGACTTGCCAGCGATGCTGTTAAAGGGCCGGGTACATTGCTTGCTGCATACCCCAGTGGTCTTTAGACTTACGCCTCATTTAAGCGTGAGCAGGGTCGATGTCCACTGTCTTTCCCGAAGATTCGGTCGGTCTGGTAACACCGCAACTGGCACAGTTCAACGAGCCCTTGGCGCTGGCTTGCGGTCGCTCGCTGGCCAGCTATGAACTGATCTACGAAACCTATGGCACCCTCAACAGCGCGGCCAGCAACGCCGTGCTGATCTGCCATGCGCTGTCCGGCCACCATCATGCGGCGGGCTACCACAGCCCCGACGACCGCAAGCCGGGCTGGTGGGACAGCTGCATTGGCCCAGGCAAGCCCATCGATACCAATCGCTTCTTCGTGGTCAGCCTGAACAACCTCGGCGGTTGCAATGGCAGTACCGGCCCCAGCAGCCTCAATCCCGTCACCGGCAAGCCCTATGGCGCCGACTTCCCGGTATTGACCGTGGAGGACTGGGTACACAGCCAGGCGCGCCTGGCCGACCGCCTGGGAATCGGCCAGTGGGCTGCTGTCATCGGTGGCAGCCTGGGCGGCATGCAGGCACTGCAATGGACCATCACCTACCCTGATCGCGTGCGTCACTGCCTGGATATCGCCTCTGCACCCAAGCTTTCGGCGCAGAACATTGCCTTCAATGAAGTGGCCCGCCAGGCCATTCTCACCGACCCAGAGTTCCACGGCGGTTCATTCCAGGATCAAGGCGTGATCCCCAAGCGCGGCCTGATGCTCGCGCGCATGGTCGGCCACATCACTTACCTCTCCGATGACTCCATGGGCGAGAAATTCGGCCGCGAGTTGAAAAGCGACAAGCTCAACTACGACTTCCACAGCGTCGAGTTCCAGGTCGAAAGCTACCTGCGCTACCAGGGTGAAGAATTCTCCGGGCGCTTTGATGCCAACACCTACCTGTTGATGACCAAAGCGCTGGACTACTTCGACCCGGCCGCCGCCCACGGTGGCGATCTGGCCAAAACCCTGGCCAATGTCACCGCAGATTACTGTGTGATGTCGTTCACCACCGACTGGCGCTTCTCGCCAGCGCGTTCGCGGGAGATCGTCGACGCCCTGATTGCCGCCCGCAAGAACGTCTGCTACCTGGATATCGACTCGCCGTATGGCCATGATGCCTTCCTGATCCCGACCCCGCGCTACATCACGGGATTCACGAACTACATGAACCGCATCGTCTGCTGAGGACCCTATGAGAGCCGACCTGGAAATCATCCAAGACTGGATCCCCGCCGGCAGCCGGGTACTCGACCTCGGTTGTGGTACCGGAGAACTGCTGGCGTCGCTGCGCGACACCAAGCAAGTGGCCGGTTATGGCCTGGAAATCGACCCCGACAATATTGCCCAATGCGTAGCCAAAGGCGTCAACGTCATCGAGCAGGACCTGGACAAGGGCCTGGGCAATTTCGCCAGCAACAGCTTCGACGTGGTGGTCATGACCCAGGCCCTGCAGGCCGTGGAGTACCCGGACCGGATTCTCGACGAAATGCTCCGTGTGGGTCGCCAGTGCATCATCACCTTCCCCAATTTCGGCCATTGGCGTTGCCGCTGGTACCTGGCGACCAAAGGTCGCATGCCAGTTTCGGACTTCATGCCGTATACCTGGTACAACACGCCGAACATCCACTTCTGCACCTTTGAAGACTTCGAGGCGCTGTGCAGCGAGCGTCGCGCACAGGTGCTTGACCGTCTGGCCGTCGACCATTTGCACCGTCACGGGTGGGCGAGCAAGCTATGGCCTAATCTTCTAGGGGAGATCGGCATTTATCGTGTCAGCAGCCCCGGCCTTACCGAACACAAGGTCGCGGTTTAATCCGCACACTGGAGGAGAACGATCATGCGCCGCTTGTTAAGTTTTTTACTGGTTGCCTGCCTGAGCGCAACGGCAGTCGCTGCCGACGCCATCAAGGGCGAACGCAAGGAAGTTTTCGGTGATACGACGGTGCACTACAGCACGTTCATATCCACGTTCCTGCAGCCAGAGACCGCCAAGGCCGCCGAACTGGTTCGCAGCAAGAACCAGGGCGTGATCAACGTGTCGGTGATCAAGGCCGGCAAACCGGTGGTCACTCAGGTCAGCGGCACCGTCAAAGACCTGACCAGCAATTCGGTCCCACTGAAGTTCAAGCAGATCAACGAACAAGGCGCGATCTACTACATCGCCCAGTTCCCTGTTGAACAACAGGAAACCCGCACCTTCATCATCAACGTTGGAATTGACGGCAAGTCCGAAACCATCAGTTTCAACCAAGAGCTTTTCCCAGGCGACTAATGACTTTTCCACAACTCGTATTGGCCAGCCACAACGCCGGCAAACTCAAAGAGCTGCAGGCCATGCTCGGTGATACCGTGCAACTGCGCTCCATTGGTGAATTCAGCAGTGTCGAGCCGGAAGAAACCGGCTTGTCGTTTGTCGAGAACGCCATCCTCAAAGCGCGCAATGCCGCACGCATTTCCGGCCTGCCCGCGCTGGCCGATGATTCGGGCCTGGCCGTGGACTTTCTCGGCGGTGCACCAGGCATCTACTCGGCGCGCTATGCCGATGGCAAGGGCGATGCCGCCAACAATGCCAAGCTGCTGGAAGTCCTCAAGGACGTTCCCGAGGCTGAGCGCGGCGCGCAGTTCGTCTGCGTCCTGGCCCTGGTGCGACACGCTGATGACCCGCTGCCGATCCTCTGTGAAGGCTTGTGGCATGGCCGCATCCTCACCGAAGCGAGCGGCGAACACGGTTTTGGCTACGACCCGCTGTTCTGGGTGCCTGAGCGTAATTGCTCCAGTGCCGAGCTGAGCCCTGCCGACAAGAACCAGATCAGCCACCGAGCCCGTGCCATGAGCCTGCTGCGTCAACGTCTGGGCCTGGCATGACCGATCATTCGCCGGCACAGCCACTGCATCTGGGCGAGGCTGGCTTTACTTCCCAAACGCCGCGGGCGGCCTTGCCACAGCTGCCGCCTCTGGCGCTGTACATCCATATTCCCTGGTGCGTGCGCAAATGCCCGTACTGCGACTTCAACTCCCACGCCGCCACACCTGAGCTGCCGGAAGAGGCCTACGTCGACGCCTTGCTGGCTGACCTTGACCAGGAGTTGGGCGCGGTCTATGGCCGACCGATCAGCTCGATTTTCTTCGGGGGTGGCACGCCAAGCTTATTCAGCGCTCGCGCGCTGGGTCGCCTGTTAGTAGGCGTTGAACAGCGCATCCCGTTTGCCAGCGATATCGAAATTACCCTGGAAGCCAACCCTGGGACCTTCGAGCAGGAGAAGTTCAAGGCCTACCGGCAACTGGGCATCAATCGCTTGTCGATCGGCATCCAGAGCTTCCAGCAGGCCAAGCTTGAGGCCTTGGGTCGCATCCACAACGGTGACGAAGCCATTCGCGCCGCCGACATGGCGCGTAATGCCGGCTTTGATAACTTCAACCTGGACCTGATGCACGGCCTGCCTGATCAGTCCCTGGATGACGCCCTCGGCGACCTACGCCAGGCTATTGCCCTGAACCCCACGCACTTGTCCTGGTACCAGCTGACACTGGAACCAAACACGGTGTTCTGGAACCAGCCCCCACTGCTGCCTGAAGACGACATTCTCTGGGACATCCAGGAAGCCGGCCAAGCCCTTATGGCCAGCCACGGCTACACCCAATACGAAGTCTCAGCCTACGCTCAGCCTGGTCGTGCTGCACGGCACAACCTCAACTACTGGAGCTTTGGCGACTTTATCGGCATCGGCGCGGGTGCTCACGGCAAGCTCAGTCACCCGGACGGACGCATCCTGCGCACCTGGAAGACGCGTCTGCCCAAGGACTACCTGAACCCGGCCAAAGCCTTCAAGGCAGGTGAAAAACTGCTGCCATTGGATGAGCTGCCGTTCGAGTTCCTGATGAACGCCCTGCGCCTGACCCAGGGCGTGGATGCCGAACTGTTCAGCCTGCGCACTGGATTGCCGTTGGATCAGCTCACTGCCGCACGACGTGAGGCCGAACAAAAGGGCCTTTTACAGGTCGAAACGACGCGACTGGTCGCCACCCCGCGAGGCCAGTTGTTCCTCAACGACCTGCTGCAGTATTTCTTGACCTAAGGATTACGAATGGACTTGGTACTCGACCTGCTTTCGACCGTTTCTCGCTGGAGTCGCAGCAACCTGTCAGAGATCGCACTGGCGCTTGTGGGTTGCTTGCTGGTGCTGTTCGGCACCGACATCAAAGGCTGGGTAGAACAACGCCTGGGCGGCCTGGCAGGCGCCTTGCGCGTGCCGTTCATGGCGCTGCTGGTGATGATCGGCAGTGGTGCGGCGTTGATCTATGCCACCCCGTGGGTGGTGAAAGGCCTGGCGCAGTTCAACAATTATGCGTTGGCGCCGGTGTTGCTGATTGTGTTGGTGTTGATTGGCGTGGTCGCAGACCGACGCTGAAAACACGTCGCTTTCAGGGCTGCTTCGCAGCCCATCGCCGGCAAGGCCCGCTCCCACACAGATCTCCTGACAATTTAAAACTGCAGGCAATCACAGCACCTGTGGGAACCGGGCCTGCTGGCGATCGACCGCAAAGCGGTCGCGAGGTTTACGCCAGCTTTTCGAACTTCAAATCCCAAACACCATGCCCAAGCCGCTCACCGCGGCGCTCGAACTTGGTGATTGGACGTTCGGCCGGACGCTCCACGCATTTGCCGTCCGCCGCCAGGTTGCGATAACCCGGAGCGACATTCATCACTTCCAGCATGTATTCGGCATAAGGTTCCCAGTCGGTAGCCATATGGAATACACCGCCGACCTTGAGCTTGCTACGTACCAGCTCAGCAAACTCGGGCTGAACGATACGACGCTTGTGGTGACGGCTCTTGTGCCACGGATCAGGGAAGAACAGCATCAAGCGATCGAGACTGTTGTCAGCCACACACTTGTTCAGTACTTCGATGGCATCGCAGTCGTACACCCGCAGGTTCTTCAGGCCCTGAGTCAGCACGCCATTGAGCAGCGCACCGACACCCGGACGGTGTACTTCGACACCGATGAAGTCCTGCTCCGGCGCGGCAGCAGCCATTTCCAGCAGGGAATGGCCCATGCCGAAACCGATCTCCAGAGTACGCGGCGCCGAACGGCCAAAGACCTGGTCGTAGTCCACCGGGCTATCGGCCAGCGGCAGAATGAACAGTGGACCACCCTGCTCCAGACCACGTTGCTGGCCTTCGGTCATGCGCCCGGCGCGCATCACGAAACTCTTGATGCGGCGGTGTTGGCGCTCTTCGCCTTCGGTGGAGGTCGGCGTTTCTTGCGATTCAGTCATCAGGGGCTCTTACTTGATCAGACCATCCAGCGGCGACGAGGCGCTGGCATAGAGTTTTTTCGGCATACGCCCGGCGAGGTAGGCCAGGCGGCCGGCAACGATGGCGTGTTTCATGGCTTCAGCCATCATGATCGGCTGCTGAGCGTTGGCGATTGCCGAGTTCATCAGCACTGCTTCACAGCCCATTTCCATGGCGATGGTGGCATCCGAAGCGGTACCGACACCGGCGTCGACCAGTACCGGAACTTTCGATTCTTCGAGGATGATCTGCAGGTTGTACGGATTGCAGATACCCAGGCCAGTACCAATCAGGCCAGCCAGCGGCATCACCGCGATGCAACCGGCCTCTGCCAGTTGGCGGGCGATGATCGGGTCGTCGCTGGTATACACCATCACGTCGAAACCGTCCTTGACCAGCACTTCGGCGGCCTTGAGGGTTTCGATCACGTTGGGGAACAGGGTTTTCTGGTCGGCCAGTACTTCCAGTTTGACCAGGTTGTGGCCATCGAGCAGCTCACGGGCCAGACGACAGGTACGCACTGCTTCAACGGCGTCATAGCAGCCTGCAGTGTTCGGCAGGATAGTGTAGCGATCCGGCGGCAGCACATCGAGCAGGTTCGGTTCGCCCGGGTTCTGGCCGATGTTGGTACGACGCACGGCAACGGTGACGATCTCGGCACCCGAGGCTTCGATGGCCAGGCGGGTTTCTTCAAGGTCACGGTATTTACCGGTGCCGACCAGCAGGCGCGACTGGAAGGTACGGCCGGCCAGAGTGAAAGGCTTGTCGCTGCGAAGGTTGCTCATCGGAAATCCTCTGAAAGGTTGAGGGACTTGCAAGGTAATCCTGGGGCTCTAGCCGCCGCCGATGGCATGCACGACTTCGACCTGATCACCTTCACACAGCGCCGTCGCTGCGTGCTGGCTACGTGGCACGATATCCAGGTTGAGCTCTACCGCGACACGGCGCCCGACAAGGTCCAGGCGGGTCAGCAGGGCCTCGACGCTTTCGCCATCGGGCAACTCGAAGGGTTCACCGTTCAATTGAATGCGCATGCGCACGGCCACCATTATTTTTAGGGGCCAGCATTCTAGCCCCGATCAGGTGCTGCGACCAAGGCCAAGCATCGCCATTCGTCTCGATTCGGACCGCCGAGTCAACCCAGACGCCAGGCGGCAAGCCCCAGGCACAGCCAGCCACCGAGGAACGCCAGGCCGCCAATGGGCGTGATCATACCCAGTTTGCCGACGCCACTGAGGGTCAACAGGTACAAGCTGCCGGAGAACAGCACAATCCCCACGGCGAACAAGCCACCGGCCCAACCAATCAGGCGACCGGGTAACTGCGTGGCCAGCACGGCAACGCCGAGCAGGGCTAGGGCATGCACCAACTGATAGGTGACCCCGGTATGGAAGATCGCCAGGTACTCGCTGCTCAGACGCCCCTTCAGACCGTGTGCAGCAAAGGCCCCGAGGGCAACGCCGGTGAATCCGAAAAAGGCAGCGAGCAAGAGAAAACTACGCAACATGAGGCGACTCCTAGTCATCACAGGGTCTGTATAATGGCCCGCTCATTCGGTTCGGCCAAGCCATCTCTATGTTGTCGTCCATTATCCGCCGTCTTACCCGCGCCCTGCTCTGGTTCGCTGCTGGCAGCGCTTTGCTGGTACTGATGCTGCGCTGGATACCCCCGCCGGGCACAGCATTGATGGTCGAACGCAAGGTCGAATCCTGGTTCAACGGCGAGCCGATTGACCTGCAACGCGACTGGGAGCCGTGGGAGCGTATCTCCGATGAGCTCAAGGTTGCAGTGATCGCCGGCGAAGATCAGAAGTTTGCCAGTCACTGGGGTTTCGACTTCATTGCCATCCAGGCGGCGCTTGCCCACAACGAACGCGGCGGCAGCATTCGCGGCGCCAGCACCCTGAGCCAGCAAGTGGCCAAGAACCAGTTTCTCTGGTCGGGCCGTAGTTGGTTGCGCAAGGGCCTGGAAGCCTGGTTTACGGCGCTGATTGAGTTGCTGTGGTCCAAGGAGCGGATACTTGAGGTGTACCTCAACAGTGCCGAATGGGGCGAGGGCGTGTTCGGCGCCCAAGCTGCGGCGCAACATCATTTTGGCGTCGATGCCAGCCGCTTGAGCCGTCAGCAGGCCAGCTTGCTGGCCGCCGTGCTGCCTAGCCCGCTGAACTGGAGCGCCAGCCGCCCCAGCAGTTACGTGGCACGGCGTGCCGGCTGGATTCGTCAGCAGATGCGTCAGTTGGGTGGCAGTGGCTATCTGGTGCAGCTGGAAAGCCCGCGCAAGGCGCCCTGGAACCAATAAAAAACCCGGCAAAGCGTACACCTTGCCGGGTTTTTATTGTTTGCTGATTACTGGGTAAACGCCTTAGAACGCGCCCATGTAGTCACGTTTGCCCACTTCCACACCATTGTGACGCAGGATTGCGTACGTGGTGGTTACGTGGAAAAAGAACTGCGGCAGGCCGTAAGTCAGCAAATAAGCCTGGCCAGTGAAGCGCTTCTCTTTTGGCGTGCCCGGACGGGTCACGATTTCGATGCCTTCCTTGCCATCGATCTGCGCCGGCGCAACGCCGTCCAGGAAAGCCAGAACCTTAGTGATCAGCGCCTGCAGCTCAGCAAAGGTAGTTTCGCTGTCATCGTATTTCGGCAACTCGACCTCAGCCAAGCGCGTCGATACACCCTTGGCGAAATCAACAGCGATCTGTACCTGGCGAACCAGTGGAAACATATCCGGATACAGGCGAGCCTGCAGGAAGACGCTCGGATCAATGTTTTTCGCCGTGGCGTGAGCTTCGGCCTTGTTCAGAACCTCACTCATGGCGTTGAGCATTTGCTTGAAAACAGGAACAGAAGCGGCGTACAAGGAAATGGTCATAACAGTCTCGACAGGGGTGACGGAAAAAGTGACGGTGCCAATGCGGCGCGATTATAGACCTGCGCTGCCGTCTGAATGACCTGGCACCATAAAAAAGCCCCGACACGTCGGGGCTTTTTGTTTATTGCCGTATCACGACTCAGATTGCGATCAAGGCTTTCACCTTGTTCATCGCATTCTTTTCCAGCTGACGAATCCGCTCGGCGGATACGCTGTATTTCTCGGCCAGGTCGTGAAGCGTGGCCTTTTCCTCGGCCAGCCAGCGCTGGTAGAGGATGTCACGGCTACGGTCGTCCAGGCCCTGCAGGGCTTCGTGCAGGTTGCTGGTGGAGTTGTCGCTCCAATCAGCATCTTCCAGCTGCAGCGCCGGGTCGTAACGATGGTCTTCCAGGTAGTTGGCTGGCGACTGGAACGCGCTGTCGTCGTCAGCTTCAGCTGCTGGATCAAAGGCCATGTCGTGACCGGTCAGGCGACTTTCCATCTCACGCACTTCACGAGGCTCTACCCCCAGGCTTTCGGCGACACGATGGACTTCATCGTTGTTCAGCCAGGCCAGACGCTTCTTCTGGCTGCGCAGGTTGAAGAACAGCTTGCGCTGGGCCTTGGTGGTAGCGACCTTGACGATGCGCCAGTTACGCAGGATGAACTCGTGAATCTCGGCCTTGATCCAGTGCACAGCAAAGGACACCAGGCGCACACCCATTTCAGGGTTGAAACGCTTGACCGCTTTCATCAGGCCAACATTGCCTTCCTGAATCAGGTCGGCCTGGGCCAGCCCGTAGCCGGAATAGCTACGAGCGATATGTACGACAAACCGCAGGTGGGCGAGCACCATCTGCCGAGCCGCCTCAAGATTCTGCTCATAGTAGAGACTCTCGGCCAGTTCACGCTCCTGCTCCGGCGTCAGCAGTGGAATGCTGTTGACCGTGTGCACATAGGCTTCCAGGTTTGCGCCGGGAACCAGGGCATAGGCAGGTTGCAACGAAGTGGTCATACGAAAAAACCTCCGACTCACTAAACTCGTGCCCGCAGGCACTGCCAACATTGACCGGAAACCACGAAACAAGTTCCCTAAAAATAAAAAGAGTCAATAGCAGCAAAAAGACACTATCGCGGTGCAAGCTCGCTCAGGTGGCGGGCGACCGCAATCCAAGCACCGATATACCCTAACAGTACCGCACCAAGCAAGAGCGACAGACCATCGGCAGGCGGAACCCCGGCTAAGGAGAAATCACTGCCATATAGCCCGGAGAGCCCGATTACCGCATCATTCAGCCAATTCAGGCCAAATGCTAGCACCCCCCAGGCCAGTACTCCGGCACCCAGGCCGTACAGCGCGCCCATGTACAGGAAAGGCCGGCGTACATAGCTGTCGGTGCCACCGACCAGCTTGATCACTTCGATCTCGGTACGACGGTTCTCGATGTGCAGGCGAATTGTGTTACCAATTACCAAAAGCAGCGCCGAGACCAGCAAAACGGTCAACCCGAAGACAAAGCGGTCGCCCAATTTGAGAATGGCCGCCAGGCGTTCGACCCAGACCAGATCAAGTTGCGCCACATCCACCTTGGGCAGCTCCGCAAGGCGCTGGCGCAAGGCTTCAAGGGCCGGTTTGTCAACTTCTGCCGGAGTTACCACGACCACACCAGGTAACGGGTTCTCTGGCAGTTCACGGAGGGCATCCCCCAGGCCGGACTGTTGCTGGAACTCTTCCAGTGCTTGCTCGCGACTGACGTACTCGGCCTCGGCAACGCCCGGCAAGCCCTTGATCTGCTCGCGCAGGGCCTCACCGTCGCGACTGCTGGCATCAAGCTTGAGGTACAGGGAAATTTGCGCCGCACGCTGCCAGGAGCCACCCAGACGCTCTACGTTGCTCAGCAGCAACGACAGGCCCATCGGCAAGCTCAGTGCTACCGCCATTACCAAACAGGTGAAAAAGCTGCCGATTGGCTGCTTGCCCAGACGGCGCAAGCTGTCGAGCAGGCTCGAACGGTGGCTTTCCAGCCAGGCATGCAGCAGGGTGCGAAAATCCGGACCGTCGTCGTCATGATTGCTGCGTTTGTTCTTTTCCGGTTGAGGATCTGCGGCCTTGGGCGCTACTCGCTCGGAAACCTTGGGACTGCGTGTCGCACTCATTGCCCGGCCTCCCCGTCGCCGATCAAACGGCCGCGCTGCAGGGTCAGCATGCGATGGCGCATGCGCGCGATCAGCGCCAGATCGTGGCTGGCAATCAGCACGCTGGTACCCAGGCGATTGATATCTTCGAAAACACCCATAATCTCCGCGGCCAGGCGCGGGTCAAGGTTACCGGTCGGTTCATCGGCCAGCAGCAAGGCCGGGCGGTGAACGATGGCGCGGGCAATACCGACACGCTGTTGCTGGCCAGTGGACAGGTCACCAGGATACAGCTCGGCTTTATCAGACAGAGCTACCCGCTCAAGCGCCGAGTCGACGCGCTTGGCCACTTCGGCCTTGGACAAACCAAGGATCTGCAGCGGCAACGCGACGTTGTTGAATACGGTACGGTCGAACAGCAACTGGTGATTCTGGAACACCACGCCAATCTGGCGGCGCAGGAAGGGGATCTGCGCATTGCTGATCTGCCCCAGATCCTGCCCGGCCAGCAGCAGTTTGCCGCTGGTCGGTCGTTCCATGGCCAGCAGCAAGCGCAGCAAGGTGCTTTTGCCAGCGCCGGAATGGCCGGTGACGAACAGGAATTCGCCCCGACGCACCCGAAAACTCAACTCATGCAGACCGACGTGGCCATTGGGGTAGCGCTTGGCGACCTGTTCGAATCGAATCATGGATGCTCCCGCTCGGCAAACAGTGCTTTCACGAAGGGTTCAGCTTCGAAGGCGCGCAGATCATCAATACCCTCGCCCACGCCAATATAGCGGATC
Organism: Pseudomonas sp. S06B 330; assembly: GCF_002845275.2. Taxonomy (NCBI): domain Bacteria; kingdom Pseudomonadati; phylum Pseudomonadota; class Gammaproteobacteria; order Pseudomonadales; family Pseudomonadaceae; genus Pseudomonas; species Pseudomonas tussilaginis. The sequence continues at coordinate 5,507,766 of NZ_CP088149.1, forward strand.
GGCAGGCCGAACTGCTTGGCCAGGGCGAAGATTACCCCGCCCTTGGCGGTGCCATCGAGCTTGGTCAGGGCAAGGCCGGTGAGTTCAACGCTCTGGTTGAAGTGCTTGGCCTGATTGATCGCGTTCTGTCCAGTACCGGCGTCCAGCACCAGCAGGACTTCGTGCGGCGCGTCAGCATCGAGCTTGCCGATGACCCGACGGACCTTCTTCAGCTCTTCCATCAGGTTGTCTTTGGTGTGCAGGCGACCAGCGGTATCGGCAATCAGCACATCGATGCCGCGCGCCTTGGCAGCCTGAACGGCGTCAAAGATCACCGACGCGGAGTCGGCGCCAGTGTGCTGGGCGATGACCGGGATCTGGTTACGCTCGCCCCAGACCTGCAGCTGCTCGACGGCAGCGGCACGGAAGGTATCACCGGCGGCGAGCATGACTTTCTTGCCTTCCAGCTGCAGCTTTTTCGCCAGTTTGCCGATGGTGGTGGTCTTGCCCGCGCCATTGACGCCAACGACGAGGATCACAAATGGTTTGTTCTGTGCCTGGATGCGCAACGGCTGTTCAACCGGCTTGAGCAGGTCTGCCAGTTCGCCTTGCAGGGACTTGTACAGCGCATCACTGTCGGCCAACTGCTTACGTGCGACCTTCTGGGTCAGGCTCTGGACAATCGCCGAAGTGGCTTCAACGCCAACATCAGCGGTCAGCAAGCGGGTCTCGATCTCGTCGAGCAAGTCGTCGTCGATGGCTTTTTTGCCCAGGAACAGGCTGGCCATGCCTTCGCCAATGCTGGCGCTGGTCTTGGACAGGCCTTGCTTGAGGCGGGCGAAGAAGCCACCTTTGCTCTCCTCGCTGCGGACCGGGGCAGCTTCTTCGACAGGCGCAGGTTCGGCAATCGGTTCGACGATGGCTACAGGCGCTACAGGCGCTACAGGCGCTACAGGCGCTACAGGCGCTACAGGCGCTACAGGCGCTACAGGCGCTACAGGCGCAGGCTCGGGCATTACCACCGGGGCGGCAACCGGTTCTGGTGCGACGAAAACCGGCTCAGGTGTCACCACAACCGGCTCAGGCTCAGGCTCAACAATCACAGGCGCAGGTTCGGCCTGGGCTGCCAGCACAGGCGCCGGACGTTCCGGGATTGGCGGTGGTGTGTGCGGCTCCAGGTCGGCTACCAGTGCTACCGGCTCTTCAGGAACAGGCAGAACCAACCCGACGGGCGGCATCTGCGGCACGGGGGCGGAGATGACCTGAACAGGTTCAGGTGCGGCAACCGCAGCCGGTGCAACGTCCACCGGAGCAACAGCGGCCGGCGCTTCGTTGATTAGCGCGGCAGGCTGCTCCGATTCAATCGGCTCAGGGGCTTGTGGCTGCTCGGCAACGGGTTGCTGGGGCTTTTTACGCAGCCAGCCGAACAGGCCTTTCTTTTCACCGGGCGCGGCCGGCGTCTTTTTGTCGTCGTTGGAACCAAACATGGAAGACGGCTATCTCAGGGTAGCGATGCGCCACTGCGGCGCCTCGAAAATTCTTTTAACGCAGAACAGACTACTTTTATTCCGGCTCGTTCATGCGCAGCATTTTGTCATCAAGCCTGCGGGCTAGATCCTCGACAGGCATGGTCGTCAGGCAACCGGATCAGTATCCTAGCACCTCCTAGCCCGCCGACGCTAAGATCACGCGGGCAGTCCTACAGGTTAAACAACGTATGAATGCTCTAGCCCGCCGCGCCGCTGGCCTGTTGCTCAGCACAGTTTGTCTGCCGTTCGCCGTCTTTGCCGCCGATCCGCAACCCACCCACGAGTTCATTCTCGACAATGGCCTGAAAGTGGTCGTACGCGAGGATCACCGGGCGCCAGTGGTGGTCTCGCAAATTTGGTACAAGGTCGGCTCGACTTATGAATCTCCCGGCCAGACCGGCCTTTCCCACGCCCTGGAACACATGATGTTCAAGGGTAGCGAGAAAGTTGGCCCCGGCGAAGCTTCGCGCATCCTGCGCGACATCGGCGCCGAAGAAAACGCCTTTACCAGCGACGATTACACCGCTTACTACCAGGTGCTGGCCCGTGATCGCCTGCCAATCGCCCTGGAGCTGGAGGCTGACCGCATGGCCAGCCTGCGCCTGCCAGCCGATGAGTTCAGCCGCGAAATCGAGGTAATCAAGGAAGAACGCCGCCTGCGCACCGACGATCAGCCCAACGCCAAAGCGTTCGAGCTGTTCAGCGCCATGGCCTTTCCGGCCAGCAGCTATCGCACCCCGACCATCGGCTGGATGGCTGACCTGAACCGCATGAAGGTCGAAGAGCTGCGTCATTGGTACGAATCCTGGTACACACCGAACAACGCCACCCTGGTGGTGGTTGGCGACGTCACCGTGGACGAGGTCAAAGGTCTGGCCCAGCGTTTCTTCGGTGCCATTCCCAAGCGCGCCACTCCCCCGGCCAAACTGCCGCTGGAACTGGCCGAACCGGGCTTGCGGGAAACCACCCTGCATGTGCGCACTCAACTACCAAGCCTGATCTACGGTTTCAACGTCCCGGGCCTGGCCACCGCCAAGGAGCCACGCACTGTGCACGCCCTGCGTCTGATCTCGGCGCTGCTCGATGGTGGCTATAGCGCCCGCCTGCCAAGCCAGCTGGAGCGCGGCCAGGAGCTGGTCTCCGGGGCTTCCTCCAACTACAACCCCTTCACTCGCGGCGACAGCCTGTTCCTGATTTCGGCCACGCCGAACCAGCAAAAGAACAAGACCCTGGCCGACGTTGAGAAAGGCATCTGGACGCTGCTCGACGAACTCAAGACCACACCTCCTTCGGCGCAAGAACTGGAGCGCGTACGCGCCCAGGTGATCGCCGGGTTGGTCTACGACCGTGACTCCATCAGCAGCCAGGCCACCGCCATCGGCATGCTGGAAACGGTCGGCCTGTCATGGAAGTTGATCGACAGTGAACTCGACGAGCTGAAAAGCGTGACCCCAGCCGACATCCAGAACGCTGCGCGCACCTATTTCACCCGTGAACGCCTGAGCGTTGCCCACGTACTGCCCGAGGAGACCGCTCATGAGTGATCGCAGCGCACCCCGCTACACCCTGATCGGCCTTGGCGTTTTAGGACTGGTTGGTGCATTGGCCTTCTTTCTGGCCAAGCCCGCGCAATCAGACAATGCCGCCCAGGCGTCCGCCAGCACTGCGGCCAAGCCGGTCAATACCCTGCAGACGCTGGCCGAGCTGGATGGCAAGGCACCCAGCCGCCGTCAGCTGAATATCCAGACGTGGAACACCGCCGAAGGCGCCCGCGTGCTGTTCGTCGAAGCCCGCGAGCTGCCGATGTTCGACTTGCGCCTGACCTTCGCCGCCGGCAGCAGCCAGGACGGTGACACTCCAGGCCTGGCCACATTAACCAATGCCATGCTTAACGAAGGCGTGGCCGGCAAGGACGTCACCGCCATCGCCGAAGGCTTCGAAGGCCTGGGCGCTGACTTTGGCAATGGCGCCTACCGCGACATGGCCGTGGCCACGCTTCGCAGCCTCAGTGCTGCCGACAAGCGTGAACCGGCACTGAAGCTGTTTGCCGAGGTGGTGGGCAAGCCTACCTTCCCGCAAGGTGCTCTGAACCGCATCAAAAACCAGATGCAGGCCGGTTTCGAATACCAGAAGCAGAACCCTGGCAAGCTGGCTGGCATCGCGTTGTTCGAACATCTGTACGGCAACCACCCTTACGCTCATCCAAGTGATGGCACTGCCAAGAGCATCCCGCCCATCACCCTGGAGCAACTGCGCGCCTTCCATACCAAGGCCTATAGCGCTGGCAATGCCGTCATTGCCTTGGTCGGCGATCTGAGCCGCAGTGAAGCCGAAGCTGTTGCCGCGCAAGTTTCGGCAGCCCTGCCAAAAGGCCCTGCGCTGGCCAAGGTACCTCAGCCAACTGAGCCAAAGCCTGGCACCACGCACATCGACTTCCCGTCCAAGCAGACCCACCTGATGCTGGCCCAGCTGGGCATCGACCGTAATGATCCGGACTACGCGGCGCTGTCGCTGGGTAACCAGATCCTCGGTGGTGGCGCCTTTGGTACCCGCCTGATGAGTGAAGTGCGCGAGAAGCGTGGCCTGACCTACGGCGTATACTCGGTCTTCAGTCCGATGCAGGTCCGTGGCCCGTTCATGATCAACCTGCAAACCCGTGCCGAACTCAGCGAAGGCACGCTCAAGCTGGTTCAGGATATTCTGACCGACTACCTCAAGACCGGCCCGACCCAGCAGGAGCTGGATGATGCCAAACGCGAACTGGCCGGCAGCTTCCCGCTGTCCAACGCCAGCAACGCCAGCATCGTTGGCCAACTGGGCGCCATCGGCTTCTACAACCTGCCGCTGACCTGGCTGGAAGATTACATGCAGCAATCCCAGGCCCTGACCACCGAACAGGTCAAGGCAGCCCTGAACAAGCACCTTGCTGCTGACAAGATGGTCATCGTCACGGCAGGTCCTAGCGTGCCGCAGCAACCGCTGCCGCCGCCCACTGACAAACCCGCCGAGCAACCGCTTGGCGTACCGGAGCATTAATGGCCAGTCCATCCGCAAAATCGGCCAAGCCACACAATGGCCAGGGCCAACTGCGCATCATCGCTGGCGAATGGCGCAGCCGTCGCCTGAGCTTCCCTGACGCGCCTGGCCTGCGTCCGACGCCGGACCGTGTGCGCGAAACCCTGTTCAACTGGCTCGCCCCGCATATTGAAGGCGCCAAAGTGCTCGATGCCTTTGCCGGCAGCGGCGCCCTGTATCTGGAGGCACTGTCTCGCGGTGCCGCCGAGGCGGTAGCGCTGGACAGCAACCCTGCCGCCATCGCCAGCCTGCGGCAGAATCTGGAGCTGCTGCGCTGCCCACGCGGCCAGTTGATCCAGAGTGACGCCCAGCGTTACCTGCAGGGTGACGCCAAGCTTGCCTTCGACCTGGTGTTCCTCGACCCACCGTTCCACCAGGACCTGCTGCCCACCACTTGCGCCCTGCTTGAAGAGCGCCAGTGGCTGGCGGCCAATGCCTGGATCTACACCGAAAGCGAAACCCCGCCTTCAACCCTGCAGCTGCCTGGCAACTGGCGCCTGCACCGGGAAAAGAAGGCCGGTCAGGTGTACTACGCACTCTGGCAACGCGGCTGATTCAAAGCACAAAGGCGCAACGGGCATTACACTTCAAGGCAACCGTTGCGCTTTTCTTCAAGAGATTCCTCCGATGTCTTCTGTCCCCCCCAGCCCCTTCAAACCTGCCCTGGGGCTGGGCAATCCACATATGCAAACGTTGTGGGGGCCACTGTGGCGCAAATCGGCCACATTGACCCGCCAACGCGAACGTTTGTGGCTGGCCGATGGCGACTTTCTCGACCTTGACTGGCATGGGCCGCACGAAGCGACCGCGCCGTTGGTGCTGGTGCTTCATGGCCTCACCGGGTCATCCAGCTCGCCTTATGTCCTTGGCTTGCAGCAAGCGCTGGCAGGCCGCAGCTGGGCCAGCGTGGCCCTGAACTGGCGCGGTTGTTCAGGCGAACCTAATCTGCTCCCGCGCAGCTACCATTCCGGGGCCAGCGAAGACCTTGCCGAGGCCATTGAGCACCTGCGCGCCAGTCGCCCTCAGGCCCCGCTCTACGCCGTGGGTTACTCGTTGGGCGGCAATGTACTGCTCAAGCACCTGGGCGAAGCAGGTTCGCGCAGCCAGTTGCAGGCCGCGGTGGCGGTATCGGTGCCCTTTCGCCTGGACCAGTGCGCCGATCGAATTGGCCTGGGCTTCTCGCGGGTTTACCAGGCTCATTTCATGCGCGCCATGCTTGCCTATGTGAAGGACAAGCAACGGCACTTTCAGCACCACGGTCACCATGAGGGCTTGGCGGCGCTGGAGCGTCTCGGACCACTGGAAAATCTGCGCACGTTCTGGGATTTCGATGGTCGGGTCACCGCGCCGCTGAATGGTTTTGCCGATGCCAAGGACTATTACCGGCGGGCGTCCAGCCGCTATTTTCTTGGCGAAAACCGCACGCCGACGCTGATTATCCACTCCAGCGATGATCCGTTCGTGTTCAGTCATAGCTTGCCGGCGGCCAATGAACTGCCGAAGCAGACCACCTTCGAGTTGCACACTCGCGGTGGTCATGTCGGCTTTGTCGAAGGCAGCCTGCGCAATCCTGGGTATTACCTGGAAAGGCGCATTCCGCAGTGGCTGGAAGGCGCCTGAGCCTTCGGCCAGCCTCACAGCCCCTCGATGCTGTAGCCGCCTGCGATCGACCGCGTGGCAGTCGCAGCTCGTACACCTCGTTGGGTCTGACGAATCGCGGCGGCCTGATTTTACAGCCGTTTCACGCCCGATCGCAGCCTCACGGCAGCGGCTACGAGGGGCCAATCAAGGCAGCGAAACTCAGTCGCCCTTAGCCACCTGCCGCTGCGGATCGGTAATCCACTCGCTCCACGACCCCGCATACAGCTTGCCCAACGGATAACCCGCCAGTGCCAAGGCAAACAGGTTATGGCACGCCGTCACCCCTGAACCGCAATACGCCACCAACTGCTCAGGCGCACGCTTGCCCAGCTTCTCGGCAAAGCGCTTTTTCAGTTGATCAACCGGCAGGAAATGCCCTTCAGGCCCAAGGTTGTCGGTAAAGGCCGCACATTGCGCCCCCGGAATATGTCCGGCCACCGAGTCAATCGGCTCGACTTCTCCGCGAAAACGCGGGAGGCCGCGGGCATCGATCAAGGTCAGGTCGGGTTTACCCAACCGCTCGCTGAGCTGCGCAGCGTCAACTACCAGGCTAACGTCCGGCTCGCCGCTGAAGGTACCTTCACGCTTGGCCGGAGGGTCCAGGCTCAGCGGCAATCCGGCCGCATGCCAGGCTTTCAGGCCACCATCAAGAATCGCCACGCCGCTACGTTTGCCGAGCCAGGCCAATAACCACCAGGCGCGGGCGGCAAAGGCACCTGGGCCATCGTCATACAGAACAATGTCGCTGTCTTTGTCGATGCCCCAGGCACGCAGGCGCTCGACCAGCCGCTGCGGATCCGGCAACGGATGGCGGCCGGTCACCCCCTTGATAACCGGGCCGCTCAGGTCCCGCTCAAGGTCGGCAAAGTGCGCGCCTTCGATATGCCCTTCGGCATAACTACGCTGGCCATAATCGATGTCTTCCAAGGCAAAACGGCAATCCAGTATCACCAGCGCCGACGCCTCCAGGCGTTCGGCCAATTGCTGGGCGGTGATCAGTTGCGCGAGGGGCATGACAATCTCCTGAACGATTGAACGGGTAGCGGCTGGGCGTTATTGCTCCAGCGCCTGATTGAGCGAAACGTAGAATTCCTGACACAAGGCATCCACCGCCGGGCGGGCCTGCGGTGTGACAAAACCGAGTTCCAGCACCAGTACCTGGTAAATGCCACGCTTGATCGCGTCTTCACTGAGGTGCGCAGTGTTCTCCCGAGTGGTGCACAGAAAACGCACCCAGGAGGTCAGCACGATCCAGGCATTGAGGGTCAACGACTCGATCTGCACAGCGTCCATTTGCACGATTCCGGCCTGAACAAAGCCACGATATATGGCCTGGGCCTGGATCAGGCAGCGTTGGGAAAAGCGCCGGTAGCGCGCCGCCATCTCCTTATCGCTGTCGAGCAGGTGCTCAAGATCGCGGTGCAGAAAGCGGTAGTTCCACATCGCCGCCAGCAGTTCCTTGAGGTAGTAACGCTTGTCGTCGACCGTCGAAGCTCGCCCTTGGGGCGGGCGCAGAAAGCTTTCCACCAGCTCTTCGTACTGGGTGAAGATGACGGCGATGATTTCCTGCTTATTGGCGAAGTGGTAGTACAAATTGCCCGGGGAAATTTCCATATGCGCGGCAATGTGATTGGTACTGACGCTGCGCTCGCCCTGCTGATTGAACAGCTCCAGGCTGTTTTGCACGATGCGCTCGCGGGTGTTGATACGCGGGGCCATGATCAGTTTCCGATGTCAGGCTCGAATGAATACACCCATCTTACGGTGTATCCGAATCAGGATGTACCTGCTTGTCCGACAAAAAACAGTCGCTAAGGACTCGAATTAGAGTATAAGCTCTATAAAAACAACATGCCGTGGAGTTCCGTATGACCGCTGACGCTGCTCGCCTACTGCCTCCCTCCGCCCTTGACGACCTCGCTGTGCAGTTCAGTGCCCAACGTCAGGCATTCGCTGGCAACCCGATGCCATCTCTGGAGCAGCGCCGACAATGGCTCAAGACCCTGCGCGAACTATTGGTCGCACAGCAGCAAGCCTTGATCGCAGCCATCAACGAAGACTTCAGCGGTCGCAGCGCCGATGAAACCCGGCTGGCAGAATTGATGCCGAGCATTCAAGGTGTGCGCCATAGCGAACGGCACCTCAAGCAGTGGATGAAAGCGTCGCCACGTAAAGTGGGCCTGGCATTCCAGCCCGCCAGCGCCAAGGTGGTGTATCAACCGCTGGGCGTGATCGGCATCATCGTGCCCTGGAACTACCCGTTGTTTCTGGCCATGGGGCCTTTGACCGGGGCCCTGGCCGCCGGCAATCGGGTCATGCTCAAGCTCAGCGAAGCCACGCCGGCGACCGGCTTGCTGCTCAAGAAGTTGCTGGCATCGGTATTCCCGGAAGACCTGGTCAGCGTGACACTCGGTGAAGCGGACGTCGGCGAGGCCTTCTCGCGCCTGCCTTTCGATCATTTATTATTCACAGGCGCCACCAGCATCGGCCGCCATGTAATGCTCGCCGCAGCGCAGAATCTGACCCCAGTTACTCTTGAGCTGGGCGGCAAGTCTCCTGCCATCATCTCGAACACTGTGCCGTTGGTCGACGCCGCCGAACGTATCGCCTTCGGCAAGACCATGAACGCTGGCCAGACTTGCGTAGCACCCGATTACGTCTTGGTGCCGCGTGATCGCATGGATGACTTCGTCAGTGCCTACCGCACGGTTGTGCACGGGTTTTACCCGACCCTGGCAAACAACCCTGACTACAGTGCAATCATCAACCCTCGTCACCTGGCTCGTCTGGAAAGCTACCTGAGCGATGCCCGCGACAAGGGCGCGACGGTAATCAACCTGTATCCGCAAGAGCCGCGCCAGGGCCGACGCATGCCGCCTCATCTGCTCCTTCAGGTCAGCGATGAAATGCGCGTGATGCAGGATGAAATCTTCGGACCGCTGCTGCCTTTGGTGCCTTACGACCATCTTGATCAGGCCCTGCAATACATCAATCAGCGCCCTCGCCCACTGGCGCTTTACTACTTCGGCTACGACCGTGCCGAGCAGCAAAAGGTGTTGGAGCAAACCCACTCCGGTGGTGCCTGTCTCAACGACACCTTGCTGCATGTAGCCCAGGATGACCTGCCCTTCGGCGGTGTCGGCCCGTCGGGCATGGGCCACTACCATGGTCACGAAGGTTTCCTCACCTTCAGCAAGGCCAAGGCCGTTTTTGCCAAGCAGCGCTTCAACGCCGCGCGGCTGATCTACCCACCTTATGGCAAGTCGTTGCTCAAGCTGGTGTTCAAACTGTTCATTCGCTAACACACCGATCAGGCACAACAACAATGACCACAAGCCTGCCAACAACTGCAACCCTGAGCCGCCGCGGGCTGCTCAAATTCAGCCTCGGCGCCACGGCGTTTCTGGCCACCGCCGGGATCGGCGCCAGCCTCAGTGGCTGCACGGCGCAAACACCCGCCAGCGGTTTCATCACCTTGCGCCAGAGCGATCTGCCGATCCTCCACGCGCTGATTCCGGTGATTCTTGCTGGCACTGCGGCTGCCGACACCCGTGAGGCACTCCTGCATCGGCTGGACAACAAACTCGCCAGCCTGTCCCCGGCCATGCTCAAGCTGACCCGGCAATTGTTCGATGTACTCGCCTTGCCGGTGACCCGCGGCCCCTTGACAGGCATCTGGGGCAGCTGGGACAGCGCCAGCAATGAGCAGATTGCAGCCTTTCTGCGACGCTGGGAGAACAGCTCGCTCAATCTGTTGAACATGGGCCATGCCTCATTGCTGCAACTGCTGCAGATGGCCTGGTACGAAATGCCTGAATCCTGGGCCCAATGTGGCTACCCCGGACCACCCAAAGTCTGACCCGCCCCTAACAACAAGAGGCTGAAGATGCCCGTACCCGACCTGTTTCGCGAAGGACTGATCCGCGGCTGGAAAGCCCGTGACGCCTCGCGCCTGGACCAGGACCTGACCCTGGAAACCGATATCGCCATCATCGGCAGCGGCGCCGGTGGCGCCACCAGTGCCGAGTTGCTCAGTGCGGCCGGTTTCAAGGTACTGCTGATCGAAGAAGGTCCACTCAAAACCAGCAGCGACTTCCACCTGCTCGAAGACCAGGCCTATGCCAGCCTCTACCAAGAAGGCATCGGTCGCATGAGCAAAGATGGCGCCATTACGATCCTCCAGGGCCGTGCAGTAGGCGGCACCACCCTGATCAACTGGACCTCAAGCTTTCGCACCCCCGAACCGACCTTGCAGCACTGGGCCAGCGAGCATGGTGTCAAAGGCTTGAGCAGCGCCGAGCTGGCGCCCTGGTTCGAGCGTATGGAACAACGCCTGGGTATTGCCCCCTGGGCGATGCCGCCCAATGCCAACAACGATGTCTTGCGGCGCGGCTGCGAAGCCCTCGGCTACCACTGGAAAGTGATCCCACGCAACGTGCGCGGCTGCTGGAACCTGGGGTATTGCGGCATGGGATGCCCGGTAAACGCCAAGCAATCGATGCTGGTGACCACCATTCCCGCCACCCTGGATAAGGGCGGCGAACTGCTCTACCTGGCCCGCGCTGAGCGTTTAGTCCACAACGGCGAACGCATCAGCAGCCTGCAATGTGTGGCCATGGATGAACGCTGCGTGAACCCCAACGGACGCAAGATTGAGGTCAAGGCGCGGCACTACATCCTAGCGGGTGGCGGGATCAACAGCCCGGCCTTGCTGTTACGCTCGGAGGCCCCCGATCCTCATGAGCGCTTGGGCAAGCGAACCTTCCTGCACCTGGTCAACTTCAGTGCCGGTCTGTTCAAGGACAAGGTCAATCCGTTTTATGGCGCCCCCCAGTCGATTTACTCCGACCACTTTCAATGGCTTAACGGCGTTACCGGCCCGATCGGCTACAAGCTCGAAGTCCCACCGCTGCAACCTGCGTTGGCAGCAACCTTACTCGGCGGATTTGGCAAAGACAGCGCCCTGCGCATGGAACAGTTGCCCAACACCCATGTGATGCTCGCCCTGTTACGCGACGGTTTTCACCCCGACAGCGTCGGCGGCCAAGTGCAGCTACGCGATGACGGCTCGCCAGTGCTCGATTACTCGGTTTCGCCCTATGCCTGGGACGGTGTACGCCGCGCCTTTCACACCATGGCCGAAATCCAGTTCGCCGCCGGTGCCGACGCCGTGCTGCCGATGCACAGCGATGGCCGTTATGTGAAGACCCTGAGCGAAGCCCGACAAATGATCGACACTCTCAGCCTGGAGCTGTTTCGTACCCGCCTGGGGAGCGCCCACGTCATGGGTGGCTGCGCCATGGGCGAAGACCCGCGCCAGGCGGTCTGCGACAGCCTGGGACGACATCATCAACTGGCCAACCTGTCGGTTCACGACGGCTCATTGTTCCCCACCAGCATCGGTGCCAACCCGCAATTGTCGGTGTATGGGCTCACTGCGCGGCTCACTGACGGTTTGATCGAACGCCTGGTTGCCGGTAGATGACAACAAATGGACACACTGTCTATAGTGCCTTCAGCGTGCGCGGGCGACTTGGCCGACCGCCACTGCTGCGATACCATCCGACTCCCCAACGCACTCCTGCCAGGACGACGCGATGAACCGAGTGTTGTACCCAGGTACTTTCGACCCTATTACCAAGGGACATGGCGATCTGGTCGAGCGAGCCTCACGGCTGTTCGACGAGGTGATCATTGCGGTCGCCGCCAGCCCCAAGAAAAACCCACTGTTCCCGCTGGAACAACGGGTGGAACTGGCTCGTGAGGTCACCAAGCACCTGCCCAATGTCAGAGTCATCGGCTTCTCAACCTTGCTGGCGCATTTCGCCAAAGAGCAGCAGGCCAATGTGTTCCTGCGCGGCCTGCGTGCAGTTTCCGACTTTGAGTACGAGTTCCAGTTGGCGAACATGAACCGCCAGCTCGCGCCAGACGTGGAAAGCCTGTTCCTCACCCCTTCAGAGCGTTATTCGTTCATTTCCTCGACCCTGGTCCGGGAAATTGCAGCGTTGGGTGGCGACATCAGCAAATTCGTCCATCCGATCGTGGCCGAGGCCCTGACCGAGCGCTTCAAAAAGTGACATCGGCGATTTGACCACGGCGCCCGCGTGCACTGCGGGCGCTAATGCGGCACAATTGTGCCCATTGGTTTTCAAATGCCAGGGTTACGAGCCCTGGCCGGAGTCCCCATGTCCCTGATTATCACCGACGATTGCATCAATTGCGACGTCTGCGAACCCGAGTGCCCGAACGCTGCCATCTCTCAAGGCGAAGAGATCTACGTGATCGACCCTAACCTGTGCACGCAGTGCGTCGGCCACTACGACGAGCCTCAATGCCAGCAAGTCTGCCCGGTTGACTGTATTCCCCTGGATGAAGCCCATCCAGAGACCGAAGAAGAACTGATGGCCAAATACCGTAAAATCACCGGCAAGGCCTGATGCCGTTTGTCGGCAAGCTCGTTCCGTTAGTACTTGGCGCCACCCTGGCGCTCGGGGCTGTCTGTGCCCAGGCACAAGGCCCGGGACGCGCTGCGATTGCCAGCCCACACGCTGAAGCCACTGCCGCGGCACGGGAAATCCTCGAGCAAGGCGGTAACGCCTTCGACGCCGCCATTGCCGTCAGCGCTGCCCTGGCTGTCGTGGAACCCTATGGTTCCGGGCTGGGTGGCGGTGGATTTTTCCTCCTGCGCGAAGGCGACACACCCGCGCGCTATGCCTTTATAGATGCTCGCGAACGTGCGCCAGCCAAGGCCAGCGAAGCGATGTATCTGAAGGACGGCAAGGTTCAGCCCGGGCTATCAATCAACGGCCCGCTGGCAGCGGCAATTCCCGGCTTGCCAGCCGCGCTCGCCGACCTCGCAGCACACTACGGCAAGCTACCGCTGAAAAGCACCCTGGCCCCGGCCATTCGCCTGGCCAACCAGGGCTTTGCCGTTGACCGTATTTACCGTGATCGGGCCAAGATGCGCTTAAGCGCCCTGCGTGATGATCCTGAAAGCGCCCGGCTGTTTCTCATCAACGGTGAAGTACCCGCCCTTGGCGCACAGATCCGCCAGCCGCAACTAGCCGTCACCCTTGAGCGTCTGGCCAACCAAGGCCGCGACGGTTTCTATGCCGGCCCCACTGCCCAGGCCATGGTCCAGGGCGTGCAAGCTGCGGGCGGGATCTGGAGCCTGGATGACCTGGCCAACTACCGCACCGCTAAACGCGAACCGCTACGCTATCAGCTGGCTGACCAACGTGAATTGATTAGCGCCCCCCCACCATCAGCCGGTGGCGTAGCCCTGGCGCAGAGCCTGGCCATGCTTCAACGCCTGCCGTGGCAAAGTGCCGAGCCGGTGCAGCGTAGCCATTACGTGCTGGAAGTATTGCGCAGGGCCTACCGTGACCGCGGCCTGCTGGGCGACCCCGATTATGTCGCCAATCCTGTTACACAGCTGCTTTCGCGCCCGTACCTGACGAGCCTGGCCGATAGCATCGAGGTGCATCAAGCAACGCCAAGCAGCAAACTGCCACCCGCGCCCACTTGGCGCGAAGGCGATCACACCACCCACTTCGCTGTGATCGATGCTCAGGGCAACGCCGTGGCCGCAACACTGTCGGTCAATCTGCCCTTCGGTGCGGCCTTCAGCGCGCCTGGCACCGGCGTGGTGCTGAACAATGAAATGGACGACTTTGCCGCCGACCCTCACGGTAGTAACAGTTACGGCCTGGCTGGCAGCCAGGCCAATGCTGTGGCCGCTGGCAAGCGACCGCTGTCGAGCATGAGCCCGAGCTTTATCGAAAGTCCCACGCAGTTCGCCGCCTTCGGCACCCCGGGTGGCAGCCGCATTCCGAGCATGGTGTTGTTGTCGATGCTGGGCTTTCTCGAAGGCAAACCGGTCGCCAGCTGGCCGGCAGTGCCACGCTATCACCACCAGTACCTGCCCGATGTGGTCGAGCACGAACCAAATGCGTTCAGTATTGAGCAGCAACGCGAACTGCAGGCGCGCGGCTACCAGCTCAAGGACCTGGGCCGGACCTACGGCAATCAGCAAGTGTTGTTCTGGGACAAGGCCAAACAGACCCTGGAGGCTGCGAGCGACCCACGTGGCGTGGGCGCCGCTGAAGTGCTCAGCCCACGCTGAGCACCATCACTTCTGGCAGCGCGGGCAGAACACACTGGCGCGCTGACCCAGCTTGACCTCGCGCAGGATACTGCCGCAAATCTTGCACGGCTCTTCGCGCCGTCCGTAGACAAACAACTCCTGCTGGAAGTAGCCCGGCTGACCATCGCCGCCGATAAAATCGCGCAATGTGGTGCCGCCGCGCTCAATGGCGCAGGCCAGGATACGTTTGATCTCGATCGCCAGTTTCAGGTAGCGCGCGCGAGAAATACCACCGGCTTCACGGCGCGGGTCAATTCCGGCAGCGAACAATGCTTCGGTTGCATAAATGTTACCGACGCCAACGACCACCGCGTTGTCCATGATGAACGGCTTGACCGCCATCGACTTGCCACGCGACAGCTGGAACAGGCGCTCACCATCAAACAGATCGGTCAGTGGCTCCGGGCCGAGCTTGATCAGCAGCTCGTGGTTAAGCGGATCAAGGCTCCAGAGCATCGCACCGAACCGACGCGGATCGGTATACCGCAAGGCCAGGCCTGACTCCAGCTCGATATCCACATGCTCATGCTTGGCTGCCGGCAAGCCGATTTCCACCAGGCGCAAGTTGCCGGACATCCCCAAGTGACTGATCAACGTGCCGACCTCAGCATTAAGCAGCAGGTACTTGGCGCGCCGCTCCACTTTCACGAAGCGCTGCCCAGACAGGCGGATATCGAGATCCTCAGGGATCGGCCAACGCAGGCGTCGATCGCGCACGATCACCCGGCTGACCCGCTGACCTTCCAGGTAAGGCGCAATACCGCGCCGGGTGGTTTCGACTTCTGGTAATTCCGGCATGAATCAGTGACTGCCCATTTCGCGAATAGTCTGCTTGAGGTTCTCGAAGTCGTACTCGGAAAGCCCCACATAGTCGAGCACCAGGTGCCCAACGGCGTTCCACTCATGGTCGAAACTCTGATTGCCCAGCACCCGGTACGAGGAACAGATGTGCTCAGCCATCTTCAAGATCGCCAACAGGTTCTTCAACTGGCTGTTACGCGCCGAGTCATCGCTGAACACCGCCAATGCGTTGTGATGGTTGGCAATCGCATTGCTCAGGTGCTCAGGTAGGCGCCAGGACTTGGCCGTGTAGTAGCCGACCACCGCGTGGTTGGTGTTGAACGCCTGGTTTTCGGTATCTACCACACGCTTGTTACTGCCGGCCTTGGCGTAGGCATCTTCAAGCACCCCCATGTAATCGGGGAAGCGCTTAAGCATCAGGGGTACGCCGCAGTCATGGAACAGTCCCAAGGCATAGGCCTCATCCACCGCCTGCGAGCCGATGCGCTTGGCCAGGGTCAGGCAGGTCATAGCCACATCCTGCGCGGTATCCCAGAAACGGTTGAGGGTGACGATGGTGTCGTCACTCATCTCACCTTTGATCGACTGGGCGTTGATCAGGTTGATAATCGAACGACTGCCGAGCAGGTTCACCGCACGCTGGATTGAGGCAATCTTGTTGGTCAATCCGTAGTAAGGCGAGTTGACCAGCTTGAGCAGGGCGCCAGATAGGCCTGGGTCCTGGGAGATCAACTTGGCGATCACCTCAAGGTCGGGATCAGGCATGTATTGCTCGAACTGCAGGTCAACCATGATCTGCGGCTGAGGCGGCACGCTGATGCCTTGCAAGGCTTGCTGGATCTGTTCGGCGGAGAGTTCCTGGGACATATGTACACACTCGGGGCTGAGCGGCGATTCTAACCCGATCATGCTGGCCAGAGGTGAAGCGAAAGGCCATCGCTTTGATGCAATTTGTCGCTATTCACGTCGGCGTAGCGGGCGTCAGGTTATACTCCCGCTCTTTTTTCCGGAGCGACGTCATGTCCCTGCCCAGCCTTCGTCTCAAAGCCAATGCCGACCGCCGCCTACGCGCCGGCCATCTGTGGGTCTACAGCAACGAAATCGACGTCGCCGCGACCCCATTGCATGGCTTCAAGGCCGGTGACCAGGCGATTCTTGAAACCGCCGGCGGCAAGGCTCTGGGCGTCGTTGCCATGAGCCCGAACAACCTGATCTGCGCACGCCTGCTGTCGCGTGACGCTAAGCTTGCGCTGGACAAGTCGCTGCTGGTGCACCGCATCAATGTTGCCCTGTCTTTGCGCGAGCGTCTGTTCGACAAGCCGTTCTACCGCCTGGTGTACGGTGATTCTGACTTGTTGCCAGGCCTGGTGGTTGATCGTTTTGGTGACATCCTGGTGGTTCAGCTGGCTTCGGCGACCATGGAGCAACACAAGGACGACGTCATCGCCGCCCTGGTGCAAGTACTCAAGCCTAGCGGCATCCTGTTCAAGAACGACTCGGCCGCACGCGACGCCGAAGGCCTGAACCGTTACGTTGAAACCGTATTCGGCATGGTGCCGGAATGGGTTGCCCTGGAAGAGAACGGCGTCAAATTCGAAGCCCCGGTAATGGAAGGCCAGAAAACCGGCTGGTTCTATGACCACCGCATGAACCGCGCCCGTCTGGCACCGTACGTTCAGGGTAAACGCGTTCTCGATCTGTTCAGCTACATCGGTGGCTGGGGTGTGCAGGCTGGCGTGTTCGGCGCCAGTGAAGTGTTCTGCGTCGATGCCTCGAGCTTTGCCCTTGATGGCGTTGAGCGCAACGCCGGGCTCAACGGCATTGCCGAGAAGCTCACCTGCATTGAAGGTGACGTGTTCGAAGCACTGAAGGAGCTCAAGGCCTCCGAAGAGCGTTTTGACGTGATCGTTGCCGACCCGCCCGCGTTCATCAAGCGCAAGAAAGACCTGAAAAACGGTGAAGGCGCCTACCGGCGCCTGAACGAGCAAGCCATGCGTCTGCTGACCAAAGACGGCATTCTGGTCAGCGCTTCGTGCTCGATGCACCTGCCCGAGGACGATCTGCAGAACATCCTGCTGACCAGCGCCCGTCACCTGGACCGTAACATCCAGCTGCTCGAACGTGGCGGCCAGGGCCCGGATCATCCGGTGCATCCGGCGATTCCAGAAACCCGTTACATCAAGAGCATTACCTGCCGCTTGCTGCCTAACAGCTAAGGCTGTGCAGTTATAAAAATCCCGGCCAAGTGCCGGGATTTTTTTTGCCAGCTGCATTACGAATAATCAACAGTTTATGTTTCGCAACCAAATAATCGAAAGATAAATCATACAAGCGTTCACGAAACCTCCTACACGCCACCCTATTGCTCATTAAAAATAAACGCATACTCTTTAAAGCGATCCACTCCGCAAGAATCAACACCACCACTCCAACCGCATCATTTCCAACAACTATAAATAATAAAAAGAGGCTGCCATGCATCACCAACCGGTATTCGTTGTCAATGCGGAACACGTAAACCTCACAACGGAACCACAATATTAAAAAGGGGCTACATAAATGATAACAAGCCCATACAAAAACAAAAAAACCAACCCCGAACTGGTCATCGCATTATTACTGATAATGAGCTTGCTTGGGGTATTCCCGCTAGATGTAATACTGCCGTCGTTTCCAGCACTCGGCATGCACTTAGAAGTCGACACGACTCACATTGCCTATTCCATTAGTTTGTTTGCCTTATCCGTCGCTGCTGCACAACTTGTTTTAGGGCCGTTGTCCGATAAAATCGGCCGCAAAAGGCTACTCCTGCTTGGTTTATTGACCTCCATTGTTGGCGCAGTGGGCTGTGTAATTAGCACCCACTACCTGACATTCATCGGTTTCAGGATACTGCAAGCCGTGGGCTGCGGCTGTTTTGTGCTTACCCAGGCACTCGTTCAGGATCTGTTCGAGGGTAAGCAACGTAATGCGATGCGAATCCTGCAGACCAGTGCCAGCGGTCTGTTCATCTCCTTGTCACTCCTGACTGGAAGTTGGCTACAGCAGGCATTCGACTGGCCTGGCAGTTTCATTACGTTCACTCAGCTCGCCTGTATCGCACTATTGATGTCCTTGTTTTTTCTCAGGGATGACACTCACAAAAACACGTCGAAGGTTGATTATTTCGCCATCTACCGCACACTTCTCCACGATCGTGAATTTGTTGCCTATAGCGTGATCGCAGCCATAGCCTTTACCTGCCATTTCTCGTTCATTGTCTTAAGCCCACTGCTGTTCATAGACCAATTGGGGCTATCCCCTCACAATTTCGCACAGGTGTTCGTTCTGTACGCTATTGCCTTTGTGGTGGGCGGCCTGGTCGCCGGATGCTTTAACCAGCGTCTGAGCACCTCGGTACAAATTTTGATTGGCCTTGGCTTGATTGTCCTGGCGGGCCTGATGATGGTGATGGGAGCCTGGACGCAATCACCGTCACTGATGTCGACACTGATACCCATGATCGTCGCCACCACTGGCACTACCTTAGCCCTCCCGGCAGCCACAAGTTGCGCGTTGGCGTTACAGCAAACCCGCGTGGGCGCAGCGGCATCGATGATCAACACCTTGGTACTCGCCGTGGGCGCCGCTGGAAGTGGTGTAATCACGCTGTTCAGTGAGCAAGTGGCAACGAGCCTAGGTGTCGGCTTCATGCTCCTGGCCACTGGATCAATGCTACTGCTGCCTCGTTATCCACATCGCCCACTAGACCCTGCCTGTTGATCGTACAGCCCGGCGGCATCGGCGATCGACGTCACCAGAGGGCCACTGGCGGTGGCCGGGTCGAGTTTCATCCGGCTGAGCAAGTAACACCAGCCAAAGCACGCCTGCTCGCGGGGCAATGTCAGCCCGGCCATCTTTGCTTCGTGGGTAAATGTCATACCGATCTCCAGGCAGCAACGCAGGCGCCTGGAGGCCAACCGACAAGGCTGACGGTCAGCTAACGGGCAGCCCTGACGCCACTGCGTTCAGTGCCAGAATGTAGGTTCGCGATGAACTGAAACTGGGAAGGTCCATTAAGGTGTCGTCTCATGAGCCGCACATGCGGCGCGGTGATAATACTCAGTTCAGCAAGTGGGAACAGCCGCTTTTCCAGGCTTGCAGGGCTTTTCAGAACGGTCTTACACAGAGCGCCGACACCCCTGCCGCAGAGCAGGGCCGCCGCTGATCACCACCAACCATCTACAACGCCATTCCTTCGCAGCGCCAGCGGTGTAGAATCGGGCTATTCATCGCCAGTCATCCCGGCGGGTTTATGAGCTCTGGCCGAGCGCACGGCGATCCCGCGGCGATCTCGGCTTCATCCGTACCAGCGGCCACATGCCTTCGGTGCAAAGGACAAGAGAAGCTCACTCCCCTTTTTGTTACCTGATTAGCCGCCAGGAGTGCTTCATGCCTGATTACCGCTCGAAAACGTCCACCCACGGTCGCAATATGGCCGGCGCACGCGCCCTGTGGCGTGCCACCGGGATGAAAGACGAAGATTTCAAAAAGCCGATCATCGCCATCGCCAACTCGTTCACCCAGTTCGTCCCAGGTCACGTACACCTGAAGGACCTGGGCCAACTGGTCGCTCGCGAGATCGAACGCGCCGGTGGCGTGGCCAAGGAATTCAACACCATTGCGGTCGACGATGGCATCGCCATGGGCCACGACGGCATGCTCTATTCGTTGCCTAGCCGCGAGATCATCGCCGACTCGGTCGAGTACATGGTCAACGCCCACTGCGCCGACGCCATTGTCTGCATCTCCAACTGCGACAAGATCACCCCTGGCATGCTGATGGCCGCCTTGCGCCTGAACATCCCGGTGATCTTCGTCTCTGGCGGGCCGATGGAAGCTGGCAAGACCAAACTGGCCAGCCACGGCCTGGACCTGGTCGACGCTATGGTCATCGCTGCAGACTCGACCGCTTCCGATGAAAAAGTCGCCGAATACGAGCGTAGCGCCTGCCCGACCTGCGGTTCGTGCTCCGGCATGTTCACCGCCAACTCGATGAACTGCCTGACTGAAGCACTGGGCCTGGCCCTGCCGGGGAACGGTTCGACCCTGGCCACCCATAGCGACCGCGAACAGCTGTTCCTTCAGGCTGGCCGTACCATTGTCGACCTGTGCAAGCGTTTCTACGGCGACAATGACCAGAGCGTCTTGCCGCGCAACATCGCCAACTTCAAGGCGTTCGAGAACGCCATGATGCTCGACATCGCCATGGGCGGTTCAACCAACACCATCCTCCACCTGCTGGCCGCTGCCCAGGAAGCTGAGATCGATTTCGACTTGCGCGATATCGATCGCCTGTCGCGCAAGGTGCCGCAGTTGTGCAAGGTTGCGCCGAACATTCAGAAGTACCACATGGAAGACGTTCACCGCGCGGGTGGCATTTTCAGCATCCTCGGCTCGCTGGCCCGTGGCGGCCTGCTGCACACTGACCTGCCGACTGTGCACAGCCCGAGCATGGAAGAAGCCATCGCCAAGTGGGACATCACCCAGACCAACGACGAAGCGGTACACCACTTCTTCAAGGCAGGCCCTGCCGGTATTCCGACCCAGACCGCCTTCAGCCAGTCGACCCGCTGGCCGAGCCTGGATGACGACCGTGAAAACGGCTGCATCCGTAGCGTTGAGCACGCCTACTCGCAAGAAGGCGGCCTCGCCGTGCTGTACGGCAACATCGCGCTGGACGGTTGTGTGGTGAAGACTGCGGGTGTTGATGAGTCGATCCATGTCTTCGAGGGCAACGCCAAGATCTTCGAGAGCCAGGACAGCGCCGTGCGCGGCATCCTCGCCGATGAAGTGAAAGAAGGCGACATCGTCATCATTCGCTACGAAGGTCCGAAAGGCGGCCCGGGCATGCAGGAAATGCTCTACCCAACTTCCTACCTGAAGTCCAAAGGCCTGGGCAAAGCCTGTGCCCTGCTCACCGACGGACGCTTCTCCGGCGGCACCTCGGGCCTGTCCATCGGCCATGCGTCTCCAGAGGCCGCTGCTGGTGGCGCAATCGGTCTGGTACAGGACGGCGACAAGGTACTGATCGACATCCCTAACCGCTCGATCAACCTGTTGGTCAGCGATGAAGAGTTGGCTGCACGCCGCGTTGAACAGGACAAGAAGGGCTGGAAGCCGGTGGAAGTGCGTCCACGTAAAGTGACCACTGCACTGAAAGCCTACGCTCTGTTGGCGACCAGCGCCGACAAGGGCGCGGTACGTAACAAGGCGATGCTCGACGGGCTGTAAGCCGACGCGGCAAACAAAAAACCGGCGCCTTGAGCGCCGGTTTTTTATGCCTGTGATTTATCCACTAAACCCATCGCCGGTCAGGCTGCCCCCACAATGGCACGACAGCCACATGACCTGTGGGAGCCGGCCTTGCCGGCGATGAAATCACGCCTCGCTACCCTGCGGCTCCCTGATCTTGTACCAGGCCACATACAGCGCCGGCAGGAATAGCAACGTCAGCAAGGTGGCAACGATGATCCCGCCGATCATCGCGTAGGCCATCGGCCCCCAGAACACTTCGCGGGCGATCGGAATCATGCCCAGGCTCGCCGCCGCCGCAGTGAGCAGGATCGGTCGCCGACGATGGTTGGTGGCCTCAAGCACCGCCGCCCAAGGTGAAAAGCCCTGGGCCTCGTACTCGTCGATTTGGGTGACCAGAATCACCGAGTTGCGGATGATGATGCCGATCAGCGCGAGAATCCCCAGGATCGCCACAAAGCCCATTGGCGTTCCCGTCGGTACCAGCGCCAGCACTACCCCGATAAGCCCCAACGGCGCCACGCTGACCACCAGGAACAGCTTCTGCACGCTTTGCAGCTGAATCATCAGGAAGGTGCCCATCAAGAACAGCATCAGCGGGATAACCTTAGCGATCGGCCCCTGCGCCTTGCCACTCTCTTCCACGGTACCGCCAGTTTCCACGTAATAGCCCACTGGCAGCTTGCTGGCGAAATCGTCGATTTCAGGCTTGAGCTGATCGACCAGATCGGTCGGCTGGATCTCGCCACGCACCGAGGCCTTGATGGTGATGGTTGGTTTGCGGTCGCGACGCCACACCAAAGGCTGCTCCAGCTCGTAACGCACAGTGGCGAAGGCCAGCAGTGGGATCGACGTGCCGTTAGGCGTGACGATCTGCAGGTTCTGCAAGGTCTGCGGCGAACCACGTTCGGCATCTTCGGCGCGCGCCACGACATCGATCAGGTAGATGTTGTCATTCACCTCGGTAATCGGCGCGCCGGTGACGATGCTGTTCATCACCTGAGCCACGTCCTCGGACGACAGGCCGAGCTGACGCGCCTTGTCCTGGGCGATCTCAACCCTCAGTACCTTGCCCGGCTCGTTCCAGTCGTAAATCATCTCGCCGATATGCTCGTTGCGATCAAGCAGGGACGCCAGGGCAATGGCGTGCTTGCGCACTTCGTCGATGTCCTTGCCACTGACCCGGTACTGGATCGGCCGCCCTACCGGCGGGCCCATTTCCAGCGACTGGACGTTGGTGCCGATGCCGACGAAGTCCTCACGCAGGCGCTTGGTCAAACGCTTCATCAGCGTCTCACGGGATTCGAAGCCCTTACTGACGATGACCAACTGAGCGTAGTACGGGTTCTGCAGTTGCTGATCCAGTGGCAGGTAGAAACGAATCGCCCCCTGACCGATATAGGTACTCCAGCGCACGATATCCGGGTCGCCCTTGAGCGTCGCTTCAAGCTTGTCCACCGCCTTGCGGGTTTCCTCGATCGAGGCGTTTTGCGGCAAGTTGAGGTCGACGAGGATTTCCGGACGGTCCGAAGACGGGAAAAACTGGTTTTGCACAAAGCGCATGCAGAACACTGCCAGCACAAACAGCAGCACCGTGCCAATGATGGTCAGCCAGCGATTGCGCATGCACCACAGCAGACTGTGCTCGAACGCCTTGCCAACCCGTCCGGGTTCTTCGTTGTGCGGTTTGACCTTGGTACTGAGGATATGTACGCCCAGTACCGGGGCAAACAGAACCGCCACCACCCAGGACACCAACAAGGCCGCGGCAATCACCGCAAACAAGGTGTAGGTGTATTCGCCCGCCGAGCTGGCGTTAAGGCCGATCGGCACGAAGCCGGCCACTGTCACCAAGGTACCGGTGAGCATCGGGAAGGCGGTCGAGGTGTAGGCAAAGGTTGCCGCCTGCTCCTTGCTTTCCCCCATTTCCAGGCGTGTGACCATCACCTCCACGGTGATCATCGCATCGTCCACCAGCAAGCCCAGGGCGATGATCAACGCACCGAGGGAAATCCGCTGCATGGTGATGCCGCTGTACTCCATGAAGATGAAGACCATGGCCAGCACCAGCGGAATCGAGCAGGCAACCACCAAGCCGGCGCGCACACCCAGGCTGATGAAGCTCACGACCAAGACGATGATCACCGCCTCGAACAACGCACTGGTAAAGCCACCCACCGCTTCTTCGACTACCACAGCCTGGTCAGACACCGTGTGCACACCAACGCCGACGGGCAATTCAGCGACCACACTGTCCATCTTTTTATGCAGGTTGGCACCAAAGGCCTGAATATTGCCGCCGGCCTTCATGCCGATGGCCAGGCCAATGGCAGGCTCGCCGTTAAAGCGGAACATCGGCGCGGGTGGATCGACATAACCACGCTGGATTTCGGCAATGTCCGCCAGGCGGAAGAAGCGATCATTGATACGCAAGTTGACCGCTTCCAGGTCCTTCTCGGAGGCGAACTGGCCCGTGGTACGCACAGAAATGCGCTCAGGCCCTGCCTCGATCACCCCGGCCGGGGTCACCGCGTTCTGCGCCTGCAACGCTTGCAGCACCTGGCGCTGATCAATACCGAAGGAGGCCATTTTGCGCGTAGAGAAGTTCAAGTACAGCACTTCATCCTGGGTGCCAATCATCTCGACTTTACCCAAGTTAGGCACTTCGCGGATCTCGGCACGTACCTGTTCGACGTAATCACGCAACTGGCGCATGGTCAGGCCGTCGGCGGTAAAGGCGTAGATCGAACCGAAGACGTCGCCGAACTCATCGTTGAACGCCGGGCCCTGAATCCCCTGAGGGAATTGGCCGCGAATGTCCTGAATCTTCTTGCGCACCTGGTACCAAATCTGCGGAATGTCCTCAGCCTTGGTGGTATCGAGCAAGTTGACGTAGACCGTCGATTCACCCGGTCGGGTATAACTTTTCACATAGTCGAGCGAGTCCAGCTCTTCGAGCTTCTTCTCGATACGATCGGTGACCTGATAGAGGGTTTCATCCTGGGTCGCCCCAGGCCACCGGGTCTGGATCACCATGGTTTTGATGGTGAACGAGGGGTCTTCTTCACGCCCCAGGTTCATGTAGGAAAACACGCCCATCAGCAAGCCGACGAACATCAGGTACCAGACAAAGGATTGGTGCTTCAGCGCCCATTCCGACAGGTTGAAGCTTCCTTTCATTGCGGGTCTTCCTCGTCGACGATGACCTTCTGGCCCGATTTGAGACTGTTCACACCCGCTGTCACCACACGCTCACCGGCCTGTACGCCAGACGCCAGCACCACGGTGCCAGGCGTGCGTTCAAGTAGCTTCACATCTCGGGTAGCTACGGTTTTTTGCTGTGGATCGACGATCCATACACGGGTCTTGCCTTCACTCTCCAGCAACGCCGACGCGGGCAGCTCGCTGCGCGGTGACACGCTGGAGGTCAAGGTGACACTGATCGCTGTGCCCAGGCGGAAGGCATTGGGTGTTTGCGCCAGGGTAAGGCGTGCGCGACGGGTACGGGTGGTGGCATCCGCCTGGGGCTCAAGCTCACGCAGCGTCGCTGCGGTGTTGATGCTCGGGTCCAATTGCGAAGCCACTAGAAACTTCAGGTCTGGGGTCAGTTGCTCGGCCAGGTAGGTAGGTAAGTCGATAACCGCTTCCTTGATCTCCGGCCGCGCCAGGGTAACCACCGCTTCACCAGCGCTGACGGTCTGCCCCGCTTCGGCCTGCCAGTTGGTGACGACTGCGGCATGATCGCTGCGCAAATCGCTGTAACTGAGTTGGTCACGTGCCTGATCGACCGCCGCCCGAGCCTGTTCCAGGGAGGCGCCGGTAGTTTTCAGATCGGTCTGCGCGATATCCAGTTGTGCTTGGGCACCAACCCCACGGTCGAACAGCTGTTGCTGGCGGCGGGCATTGGCCTGGGCGTTGATCCACAGGGCCTGGACCTTGGCCAGGTCGCCCTCGGCGGCGCGTAACTGGTTGCGCTGGTCAGTAGGGTCGAGGCTCGCCAGCACATCACCCGCTTTCACCTGACTGCCGACATCAACCCAGCGCCGGGCAATCCGACCGGGTACGCGAAAGCCCAAGGTACTTTCGAAGCGCGCCTGGATGTTCCCGGCGAAGCGCCCAAGGTTGGCCTGCACCTGAGGCTCAACGATCACCGACAATACCGGGCGAACCGGATCCGGTGCCGCCGTCTCTTTTCCGCAACCAACCAATAGCAGAACACTGCCCAAAACAAGGGGAAGATATTTCATCGAGGCACCCCGATGTCCTTGAGCGGCGCAACTTCAACCTGCATGCCCGGATTGAGCAACTGCCCACCTGCCACCACCACTGTTTCCCCTCCCTTGAGGCCTTCGCCCACCACCACTTTTGAGGTGAGATAACGAATGACCTGAACCTTGCGCAAACTGACCTTGTTGCCTTCCCCCACCAACCATACGGCAGGATCGTGCAAGTCCTTGGTCAGGGCCGACCACGGCAGTTCGACGCTTGGCTTGCCCTGGACATTACCGGTGGCAGTGACCGGTGAGCCCAACTCCATACCCGGCGGTACATCGCGTAACGCCACCTTCACCTGCACCGTGCCGCTTTGCGCCGACACTGTCGGAGTGACTTCACGCAGTTGTCCCTGCGCGGTGATTTTCGGGTTGTCGACCAGACTGACCGTGATCGATTCATGGGTTGGAGGTGCGACCAGCAAGGCTTCATAGACGTTGAACACCGCATCGCGGTCGCCATCACGGGCCAGTGTAAAAATCGGCACAGTGGCTTGTACCACCTGGCCGACCTCGGCCTGGCGCTCGGTGATTACCCCATCTGCTTCAGCCACCAGAGCGGTATAGCTCAATTGATCGCGGGCATTGGCCAACTGCGCCTGGGCCGCCTTCAAAGCGCTCTGGCTGCTGCGCAACTGCGCCTGGGCCGAGTCATATTCGCTCTGGCTGGTATAACCCTTGGGCAACAGCTTCTGTTGGCGGATAAAAGCGGCGCTGGACTGCGTCACCCGCGCCTGCTCGGCGAACACCTCAGCCTTGGCCGAGTCGAGGTTCGCTTGTAAATCCTTGGGGTCGAGTTTGGCCAACACCTGATTGGCTTTCACGTGGTCACCAACGTCGACGCTACGGGAGATGATTTTGCCGCCCACGCGAAACGACAGATCGGTCTGCACCCGCGCCTGAACGTCGCCGGTCAGGGTCACGGACGCCGCGAAATCACTGGGTTCAACATGTTGTATAGCCACTCGGGGTAGCTCGGCTTCAACAGCTTTTTTCTCGCCGCAGCCGCTCAGCACGAGCAACAATCCCAGGCTGACGATCAATACAGGACGCAATACCGTCATGCAGGCTCCTTGCATGTGCCAATTCGATATAAAGATGCGAGTGTTAGCGTAGATCAGGGTTCCATCTGCCGCATGCGACAAAGGTAATTCATTCAAGCTTTTACAATCAGAAATACTTTATATCCGCTGACCACGCAAGGACGCACTGATGCTAATCAATCTGACAGGATGCGACCTGCAACTCGATTGTGCTGGAGAAGGAATTGAGACAGACCCGAGCGGTGGGTCAAGGGATGTTCGATGAGTCGGCCTGGCATTGGCCGGAGTAGGACCACAAGGGTCCAATCGCCGGCAAGGCCGGCTCCCACAATGTCTGGTCAATGCAGTACGTGTGGGAGCTGGTCTTGCCCGCGATGGAGTCTGTCAGATCACGCCGAAACAGGCGCCGGTGCGCGACGCACGTCTGGCTGTTTCCACGAATCGGCTGCGCTTTCCTCGATAGCCTGCTGGATCGCCCGACGACGACGCTCTTCAGCCCGACGGCTGAAGTACCAGACCATGAAGGTCACCAGCGATACCGACAGCAGGATCAGACTGGCCACTGCGTTGATTTCCGGCTTCACGCCCAG
Source organism: Pseudomonas sp. S06B 330 (assembly GCF_002845275.2). Classification (NCBI taxonomy): domain Bacteria; kingdom Pseudomonadati; phylum Pseudomonadota; class Gammaproteobacteria; order Pseudomonadales; family Pseudomonadaceae; genus Pseudomonas; species Pseudomonas tussilaginis. The sequence goes on from NZ_CP088149.1 coordinate 5,535,135, forward strand.
ACGCACCGCGGAGAAGACTTCCATCGGCAAGGTGGTCGAGCCTGGACCGGACACGAAGCTGGCCAGTACCAGGTCATCCAGCGACAGGGCGAACGACATCATGCCGCCCGCCGCCAGCGATGGTGCGATCATCGGGATGGTGATCAGGAAGAACACCTTCCACGGCCGCGCACCGAGGTCCATGGCCGCTTCTTCGATCGACAGGTCAAGCTCGCGCAGGCGCGCCGACACCACCACGGCCACATAGGCCGCACAGAAGGTGGTATGGGCAATCCAGATGGTGACAATGCCACGCTCCTGCGGCCAGCCGATCATCTGCGCCATGGCCACGAACAGCAGCAACAGCGACAGACCGGTAATCACTTCAGGCATTACCAGCGGCGCGGTGACCAGGCCACCGAACAGGGTACGGCCCTTGAAGCGCGTCACCCGGGTCAGCACGAAGGCCGCCAGGGTGCCCAGCGCCACGGCGGCGATCGCGGTGTAGCAGGCGATCTCCAGCGAGCGCATCACCGAGCCCATCAGTTGGCTGTTGTCGAGCAGGCCGACATACCACTTCACCGACCAGCCGCCCCATACCGTTACCAGTTTGGAGGCGTTGAACGAATAGATCACCAGGATCAGCATGGGCAGGTAGATGAACAACAAGCCCAGCACCAACATCAGTTTGGAGAAACTGAAACGCTTCATGCCCGGCCCTCCATCTCTTTAGCCTGACTACGGTTGAAGAGCAGGATCGGCACGATCAGGATCGCCAGCATCACCACCGCCAGGGCGGACGCCACTGGCCAGTCACGGTTGTTGAAGAACTCTTGCCAGAGCACTTTACCAATCATCAGGGTTTCCGGACCGCCGAGCAGTTCCGGGATCACGAACTCACCGACCACCGGGATAAACACCAGCATGCAGCCCGCGATGATGCCGTTCTTCGACAGCGGCACAGTGATCTTCCAGAAGCTGTTGAAGGTGCTCGAACCCAGGTCCGAGGCAGCCTCAAGCAGGCTCTGGTCGTGTTTGACCAGGTTGGCATAGAGCGGCAGGATCATGAACGGCAGGTACGAATAGACCACTCCGATATACACCGCCAGGTTGGTGTTGAGGATCTGCAGCGGTTGATCGATCAGGCCCAGCCACATCAGGAAGCTGTTGAGCAGGCCGTTGTTGCTGAGAATGCCCATCCAGGCATACACACGAATCAGGATCGCGGTCCAGGTCGGCATCATGATCAGCAGCAACAGCACCGTCTGAGTCTCTTTGCGCGCGTTGGCAATGGCATAAGCCATCGGATAGCCAATCAGCAGGCACAACAGCGTGCTGAAGAAGGCCATCTTCAACGAACCCAGGTACGCGGCGATGTACAGCTCATCCTGAGTCAACAGGCCGTAGTTGGCCATGTTCAGGACCAGCTGAATCTTGTCTTCGACGTAGCTGTAGATTTCGGTGTATGGCGGGATCGCCACGTCTGCTTCGGCAAAGCTGATCTTCAGAACGATGAAGAACGGCAGCATGAAAAACAGGAACAGCCAAATGAACGGCACGCCGATGACGACATGACGCCCCTCGGGCTTTATTCGATTGAAGGCTCGCTTGAGCTTGCGCATGTTCATGACCGCAGTACCACGCCGCTATCGTCTTCCCACCAGACGTAAACCTGGTCGTCCCAGGTTGGACGGGTGCCCTGGCGCTCGGCGTTGGCAACGAACGACTGGACGATCTTGCCGCCTGGCAGCTCGACGTAGAACACCGAATGGCCACCCAGGTAGGCGATGTCGTGAACCTTGCCGCGCGACCAGTTGTGTTCGCAGGTCGGTTGTTCGGTGGTCACCAGCATTTTTTCTGGGCGCAGGGCGTAGGTGATGCGCTTGTCTTCCACCGAGGTGGTGACACCGTGGCCGACATAGATTTTGCGCTCAAGCTCTGGGGTGGCAATGACGGCGTGGCCTTCGGCATCTTCGACCACTTCACCGTCGAACAGGTTGACGTTGCCGATGAACTCGCAGACCAGACGACTGGTTGGCGTCTCGTAGATGTCGATCGGGCTGCCGATCTGGGCAATCCAGCCCAGGTGCATGATGGCGATGCGCTGGGCCATAGTCATGGCCTCTTCCTGATCGTGGGTCACCATGACACAGGTCACACCCACGCGCTCAATGATTTGCACCAATTCCAGCTGCATCTGCGAACGTAGCTTCTTGTCCAGCGCACCCATCGGCTCATCGAGCAGCAGCAGTTTCGGACGCTTGGCCAATGAACGGGCCAGAGCGACACGCTGACGCTGGCCACCGGAAAGCTGGTGCGGCTTGCGCTTGGCGTACTGGGTCATGTGCACCAGCTTGAGCATCTCGCCAACGCGGGCATCGATCTCGGCTTTGGGCATGCGGTCCTGCTGCAGGCCGAAGGCGATGTTCTGCGCCACGGTCATGTGCGGGAACAGCGCATAGGACTGGAACATCATGTTAATCGGCCGCTCGTACGGCGGCATGTCAGTGATGTCTACGCCATCGAGGAAAATTCGCCCCTCGGTTGGTCGCTCGAAACCAGCCAGCATGCGCAACAAGGTAGATTTGCCAGAGCCGGAGCCACCGAGCAAGGCGAAGATCTCGCCCTTCTTGATTTCCAGGGACACATCGTCCACGGCGATCGTTTCGTCGAACTTTTTTGTAACCCGGTCGATTTTGACCAGCACCTGTTTAGGTTGCTGGTCGCCCTCGAGGGCTTTCTTATAGGCACCGGAGGCAACAGCCATTTGTGAAACTCCCAACAAGATTTTTTGCGCCCGCCCCTGCCGTGACGGACCCTGGATATTTACTTGCCCGACTTGACCTTGGTCCAGCTACGGGTCATCAAACGTTGCACTTTGGGTGGTAACTCGGAGTTTACGTACAACTTGTCCAGCACTTCTTGCGGTGGGTAAACCGCTGCGTCGGTTCGCACGCTCTGGTCCATCAGATCGCCAGCCTTGGGGTTCGGGTTGGCATAACCGACGTAATCGCTCACCTGGGCTATCACCGCAGGTTCAAGCAAATAGTTGATGAAGGCATGGGCCTCTTTGACATTGGTGGAGTCCTTGGGGATCGCCAGCATGTCGAACCAGAGGTTGCCGCCTTCTTTGGGAATCACATAAGCCACATCCACGCCTTTGCCGGCTTCTTCAGCACGGGCCTTGGCCTGGAAGACATCACCGGAGAAACCGGCAGCGACACAGATGTCGCCGTTGGCGAGGTCCGAGATGTACTTGGAGGAATGGAAGTAGGTCACGTAAGGACGCACCGCCAGCAGCTTCTTCTCAGCGTCGGCGTAGTCCTTGGGATTGGTGCTGTTGGGGTTGCGGCCCATGTAGTTGAGCACCGCTGGAATCATCTCGTCAGCTGAGTCGAGGAAGGCGACGCCGCACTTGGAAAGCTTCTTGATGTTCTCCGGCTCGAACAGCATGGCCCAGGAGTCAATCTTGTCGGTGCCCAGTGCCGCCTTGACCTTCTCGACGTTGTAGCCGATGCCATTGGTGCCCCACAGGTAGGGGACAGCGTACTGGTTACCCGGATCGTTCTTTTCCAGACGCTTCATCAGCGCCGGGTCCAGGTTCGAATAGTTCGGCAGCAGCGCCTTGTCGAGCTTCTGGAACGCGCCCGCCTTGATCTGCTTACCGAGGAAATGGTTGGACGGCACCACTACGTCATAACCGGTACGACCGGCCAGCAATTTGCCTTCCAGGGTTTCGTTGGAATCAAAAACATCCTGCACCGGCTTGATGCCAGTGGCTTTTTCGAAGTCTGCGAGGGTGGTCTGCCCGATGTAATCCGACCAGTTATAAATGTGCACCGTGGGCGCCGCTTGGACGCTGATCGCCAGCGTCAGACCCGCTCCAGCCAGCATGGCCTTGCGAAAAGTAGAAATAGACAAGTGGGAGGTCCTCACATTAGTGCCAGTGGCAAACGGCAGAAACACCTGCCGTAAACACAAACCGGCGCGCAACTTACCTTCGATGCACTGTTGTCGCAAAAAAAATTTGTACTTAAATCATCCCTGGGCGTGATTTGCACCGCACCCAGGGACACAGCCGGCTTACTTGCCCGACTTGATCTTGGTCCAGCTACGGGTCAGGACTCGCTGGGCCGCAGCCGGCAAATCGCTGATCGCGTACAACTTGGCTTTCACATCAGCCGGCGGATAGATGCTCGGATCGCTGGAGATCTCTTTGTCCACCAGCGGGGTGGCCGCCTGGTTGCCGTTCGGGAATCGCACGGCATTAGTAATTTCAGCCATGATTTCTGGCTGCATCAGGAAGTCCATGAACTTGTACGCGGCGTCGACGTTGGCGGCATCCTTAGGAATGGCAACCATGTCGTAGAAAGTACCAGCGCCTTCTTTCGGAATGATGTAGTCGACTTTGACCTTGTCGCCAGCCTCGTGAGCACGCGCCTTGGATTGTTCCAGGTCACCCGAATAACCCACGGCGACGCAGATGTTGCCGTTGGCCATGTCCGAGATGTACTTGGACGAATGGAAGTAGGCGATCGAAGGACGGATCTTGAGGAACAAGGCTTCCGCTTCGGCCAGTTGTTTCTTGTCGGTGGAGTCGGTTGGGTAGCCCAAGTAGTGCAATGCTGCAGGGATCATTTCGGTTGGTGCATCGAGGAAGCTCACGCCGCAGCTTTTCAGCTTTTCCATGTTTTCCGGCTTGAACACCACGTCCCAGGAGTCGATTTTGTCGACGCCCAGTGCAGCCTTGACCTTCTCAGGGTTGTAACCGATGCCGATGGAGCCCCACATGTATGGGAAGGCGTGTTCGTTGCCCTTGTCGCTGGCATCGCCAACGGCCTTGAGCAGGTCGGTATCGAGGTTCTTCCAGTTCGGCAGCTTGGATTTGTCCAGCTTCTGGTAAACGTCAGCCTTGATCTGCTTGGCCAGGAAGTTGTTGGACGGCACGACCACGTCGTAGCCCGACTTGCCTGCCAGCAGTTTGGCTTCCAGGGTTTCGTTACTGTCGAAGACGTCGTAAACGACCTTGATGCCGGTTTGCTTTTCGAACTTGGCGACGGTGTCTGGTGCGATGTAGTCCGACCAGTTGTAAACGTGCAGCACTTTGTCATCCGCCTGAACAGCACTGGCCATGGCGCCCATCAAGGACACAGCCAACAACGTCTTGCCCAATTTCTTCATGCGTAATGCTCCAGAATTTTTTATTTAGCCATCTGTTCAGTGGCCGGCTCTTTACGGCGCAAGCAGGGCGACTGAAACAGTCGCTAGTCTGGCAAGTTCCAAGGCGCTCTTTCAACCAAAGCGCGCCTCGAAACTTGATGATGCCATTACGCTAGCCTAGCACTTGGCTATTTCAGCGCTTCGAGCGTCAAGTCCAGGCATTTGCGTGCCTTTTCCACCAGCTCGTCGATCTCTTCACGGCTGATGACCAACGGTGGTGCAATGATCATGGTGTCGCCTACCGCGCGCATGATCAAACCGTTGTCGAAGCAGAACTGGCGGCAGATCATGCCCGCGCCCTGGCCTTCGTAACGCGCCCGGGTGGCCTTGTCCTTGACCAGTTCAATGGCGCCGAGCATGCCCAGGCCACGCACTTCACCCACCAACGGGTGATCGTTAAGCTCACGCAGACGTTTCTGCAAATACGGTGCCGTTTCTTCGTGAACCCGCTCGATGATTTTCTCGTCGCGCAGAATTCGCAGGTTTTCCAGGCCCACGGCCGCCGCAACCGGGTGACCGGAGTAAGTGAAGCCGTGGTTGAAGTCACCGCCCTCGCTGACCACCTTGGCCACTTCGTCACGTACGATCACACCACCCATTGGGATGTAACCGGAAGTCAGGCCCTTGGCGATGGTCATCAGGTCAGGCTTGAGGTCGTAGTAATCGGAGCCGAACCATTCACCGGTACGCCCGAAACCACAGATCACTTCGTCAGCGATAAACAGAATCTCGTACTTGGCGAGGATCTCCTTGATCTTCGGCCAATAGGTGTCTGGCGGAATGATGACGCCGCCTGCGCCCTGGATCGGCTCGGCGATAAAGGCAGCGACGTTATCTTCGCCGACTTCGAGGATTTTCTTTTCCAGTTGTTCGGCCGCCCACACCCCGAACTCGTCCGGAGTCATGTCGCCGCCTTCACCGAACCAGTAAGGCTGCGGGATATGCACGATGCCTGGCAGTGTGCCGCTCTGCGCGTGCATACCGCTCATGCCACCCAGTGCGGCACCGGCCACGGTAGAACCGTGATAACCGTTGATGCGGCCAATGATTACCTGCTTTTGCGGCTTGCCCTTGACCGCCCAGTAGTGGCGGACCATACGCAAGTTGGTGTCATTACCTTCAGAGCCGGAGCCGGTAAAGAACACATGCGTCATACCTTCCGGAGCCACGGCAGAAACCGCCTTGGCCAACTCCAGCGCAGGTGGATGCGCGGTCTGGAAGAACAGGTTGTAGTACGGCAGCTCACGCATCTGCTTGGCTGCAACTTCAACCAGCTCTTCCCGACCGTAACCGACCGCCACACACCACAGACCAGCCATGCCATCGAGGATCTTGTTGCCCTCGCTGTCCCACAAGTGCACGCCTTCAGCCTTGGTGATGATGCGCGGCCCCTTCTCTTTCAGCTGTTTATAGTCACTGAAAGGCGCCAGGTGATGATCACGGCTCAGGTCTTGCCACTCGCGGGTTTGCGGGTTGTTGACACTCATGTGCTTCTCCGTTTTCTGACGGCCGCGGTCCTGCGGCTCCGGGTTGATCAGACGGCGAACAGCAGGAACTCACGTTCCCAGGAGCTGATTACGCGTTTGAAATTTTCATGTTCGGCGCGTTTGGTGGCGACGTAACCGGTGATGAATTTCTTGCCCAGGTACGGCTCCAGCGCCTTGCAGTTTTCCATGCGCTCCAGGGCGTCTTCGATGGTCAACGGCAGACGCAGATTGCGTCGTTCGTAACCACGGCCCTGCACCGGTGCGCTTGGTTTGATGCCTTCGACCATGCCGATATAGCCACACAGCAAGCTGGCAGCGATCGCCAGGTACGGGTTGGCATCGGCGCCTGGCAGACGGTTCTCGACCCGACGGTTTTGTGGGCCGGCATCCGGCACGCGCAGACCGACAGTACGATTCTCTTCACCCCACTCAACGTTCACTGGCGCCGAGGTATCGGGCAGGAAGCGGCGGAACGAGTTGACGTTCGGCGCGAACAGCGGCAACACCACAGGGATGAACTTCTGCAAACCGCCGACGTGGCTGAGGAACAGCTCGCTCATGCGCCCATCTTCAGTCGAGAAGATGTTCTTGCCGGTGTGCACGTCGATGATGCTCTGGTGCAGGTGCATGGCGCTGCCTGGCTCGCCAGTCATCGGCTTGGCCATGAAGGTGGCAGCGACGTTGTGCTTGAGCGCCGCTTCACGCATGGTCCGTTTGAACACCAGGATCTGGTCGGCCAACGCCAGGGCATTACCGTGACGGAAGTTGATTTCCATCTGCGCGGTGCCGTCTTCGTGGATCAGTGTGTCCAGGTCCAGGTTCTGCAACTCGCACCAGTCGTAGACGTCTTCGAACAGCGGGTCGAATTCGTTGGCGGCTTCAATAGAGAATGACTGGCGGCCAGTTTCCGGACGGCCAGAGCGGCCAATTGGCGGTTGCAGCGGGAAGTCAGGGTCTTCGCAACGCTTGGTCAGGTAGAACTCCATTTCTGGCGCCACGATCGGCTGCCAGCCCTTGTCGGCATAGAGTTTCAACACCTTCTTGAGCACGTTGCGCGGCGACAGCTCAACCGGGTTGCCCTGCTTATCGTAGGTATCGTGGATCACCTGAGCGGTCGGCTCGATGGCCCAAGGCACGAGAAACACCGCGTTCTCGTCAGGGCGGCAGATCATGTCGATGTCGGCCGGGTCCAGCAGTTCGTAATAGATGTCGTCATCGACGTAGTCGCCGGTAACGGTTTGCAGCAGGACACTCTCGGGCAAGCGCATGCCTTTTTCGGCAATGAACTTGTTGGTTGGAGAAATCTTGCCACGGGTGATCCCGGTGAGGTCGCTGATCAAGCACTCGACTTCGGTGATCTTGTGTTCTTTCAACCAATCGGTGAGCTGGTCGAGGTTGTTACTCATAAATACCTCAGGAGGTAAATGTCTGGACAGACGTCAGGACACCCGGAGTGGGCCGTCGCAGACATTCTGGATGCCTCGCGGAGCTAAAGCAAAAGCCACGCAGGGGCAAGCCGCGACGAGGGCCGCTATAGTGAAGGCAGAGGATATTCGAAGATGCAGCGACAACAGGCAGGCTGCCCGGGCCGTCAATTATTTCAGCCGGGTGAATGCGTACAGACGCATCGCGATAAGCGCTCGCGCAAATTGCGTGCAAACCGATCTGCGAGCGGCAGGCGGTGATGCCGGTTGTCGGCAGGCGTGACATATAACCCCCGGTATTATTGATGTTATGGGTTGCCACCGAGCTTAGCCTTGTTCATTTTTTTACACAACACCCCCGTAAAAAATAGAACACGGCCCGCTCAAAATCGCTCGTATGGTACGAAAGCAGTGATTGTCTGCGCCCTCAATTGCAGCAAAAATGCCGCTTGAGGGCCGTTTTAGGGCATCATGGGGTTGGCTTGACTTCGGTAGGGCTTTCCGATTGACTGGAGCTGCAAGCCCCCATTGATTGATATTTTTAACAACAAAGGTGTTGCATCATGTCGGTACCCCCGCGTGCCGTTCAGCTTAACGAAGCGAACGCGTTCCTTAAGGAACATCCTGAGGTTCTCTACGTTGACCTTCTGATTGCAGATATGAATGGTGTGGTGCGTGGCAAGCGCATCGAGCGCACCAGCCTCCACAAGGTTTACGAGAAAGGCATCAACCTGCCGGCCTCCCTCTTCGCATTGGATATCAACGGTTCGACGGTCGAAAGCACCGGTCTGGGCCTGGACATCGGCGATGCCGACCGTATTTGCTATCCAATCCCCGATACCCTGTCCAACGAGCCGTGGCAGAAGCGCCCTACCGCCCAGTTGCTGATGACCATGCACGAACTCGAAGGCGAGCCGTTCTTTGCCGACCCGCGCGAAGTGCTGCGCCAGGTAGTGAGCAAGTTCGACGAGATGGGTCTGACCATCTGCGCCGCCTTCGAGCTGGAGTTCTACCTGATCGACCAGGAGAACGTGAACGGCCGTCCACAACCGCCACGCTCGCCGATTTCCGGCAAACGTCCGATGTCGACCCAGGTTTACCTGATCGATGACCTGGACGAGTACGTCGACTGCCTGCAGGACATCCTCGAAGGCGCCAAGGAGCAGGGCATCCCTGCCGACGCTATCGTCAAGGAAAGCGCCCCGGCGCAGTTTGAAGTCAACCTGCACCACGTTGCCGACCCGATGAAGGCCTGCGACTACGCGGTACTGCTCAAGCGCCTGATCAAGAACATCGCCTACGACCATGAGATGGACACCACCTTCATGGCCAAGCCCTATCCGGGTCAGGCGGGTAATGGTCTGCACGTCCATATCTCGGTGCTGGACAAAGATGGCAAGAACATCTTCACCAGCGAGGATCCCGAGCAGAACGCCGCACTGCGTCACGCGATCGGCGGTGTGCTCGAGACCCTACCGGCGTCGATGGCGTTCCTGTGCCCGAACGTCAACTCGTATCGCCGTTTCGGTGCTCAGTTCTACGTGCCGAATTCGCCAAGCTGGGGCCTGGACAACCGGACCGTCGCCCTGCGCGTACCGACCGGCTCCCCAGACGCCGTGCGCATCGAACACCGCGTTGCCGGTGCCGATGCCAACCCGTACCTGCTGATGGCCGCCGTGCTGGCCGGTGTTCACCATGGTTTGACCAACAAGGTCGAGCCAGGCGCACCGACCGAAGGCAACTCCTACGAGCAGAACGAGCAGAGCCTGCCGAACAACTTGCGAGATGCCCTGCGTGAGTTGGACGACAGCGAGATCCTGGCCAAGTACATCGATCCGAAATACATCGATATCTTCGTGGCCTGTAAGGAAAGTGAGCTGGAGGAGTTCGAACACTCCATCTCCGACCTTGAGTACAACTGGTACCTGCATACCGTGTAAACGCGGTTGGGTGCTGGAATAAAAAACGCCGTCGTTCCTAGGCTCGACGGCGTTTTTTTATGCCTTTCAAGTGCCTCATCGCTGGCAAAGCCAGCCCCCACAAGGGATGGAGTACACCGAGCCCTGTGGGAGCTGGCTTTGCCGGCGATGGGCTACAAAGCAGCCCCAAAAACTACAAAGCCTTCTCGAAAATCTTCGAATTGCGCTGATAGTTATACAACGAAGCCCGCGCCGCAGGCAGTCGCTCGACACCGCTCGGCACGAAGCCTCGCTCCCGAAACCAGTGAGCAGTTCGGGTCGTCAGCACAAAGAGGGTATTGAGCCCCATCTCCCGCGCCCGCGTCTCGATGCGCTCAAGCAGCTCATCACCGCGGCCACCATGGCGATACTCGGGATTTACAGCCAGACACGCCAGCTCCCCGGCCTCGGAGTCGGCAATTGGATACAGCGCCGCACAGGCGATGATCATCCCTTCGCGCTCGACCACACTGAACTGCTCGATCTCACGTTCCAGCACTTCACGCGAACGACGCACCAGAATGCCCTGCTCTTCCAGCGGGCTGATCAGATCAAGCAAACCACCGACGTCTTCGATCGCCGCTTCACGCACCTTCTCGAACTGCTCCTGGGCCACCAGGGTACCGCCACCATCACGGGTAAACAGTTCGGTAAGCAAGGCGCCGTCCTCGGCATAACTGACGATATGGCTGCGTGCAACGCCACCACGGCAAGCCTCAGCAGCGGCATCAAGCAACTCGCCCTGATAGTCATTGCCCAAGCGTTGCAAATGCGCAGGTACCTGTTGCGGACGCAACTCACGCACCAGCCGGCCCTGCTCATCGAGCAAGCCGCGCTCGGCACCGAACAGCAACAACTTGTCAGCACCCAGTTCGATGGCGGCGCGGGTCGCGACGTCTTCGCAGGCCAAGTTGAAAATCTCACCGGTAGGCGAGTAGCCCAGCGGCGACAGCAAGACTATCGAGCGCTCATCGAGCAGGCGGTTGATGCCTTTGCGATCCACCCGACGCACTTCACCAGTGTGGTGATAGTCGACACCTTCAAGCACACCGATCGGCCGCGCAGTGACCAGGTTGCCGGCCGCCACGCGCAGGCGCGAACCCTGCATCGGCGAAGCGGCCATGTCCATCGACAGCCGCGCCTCGATGGCGATACGCAGGTGGCCCACGGCATCAATGACACACTCCAGGGTGGCCGCATCGGTGATGCGCATGCCGCGGTGGTAGTGCGGGGTCAGGCCACGATTGGCCAGACGGGTTTCGATCTGCGGACGTGAACCATGCACCAGCACCAGGCGAACGCCGAGGCTGTGCAGCAGGACCAGGTCGTGGACGATATTGCCGAAGTTGGGGTGCTCGACCCCGTCACCGGGCAGCATGACCACAAAGGTGCAGTCCCGGTGAGCATTGATGTAAGGCGAAGCATGACGCAGCCAGTTGACGTAATCGGGCATAACCACAGAGCCTGTAGAAAATGGGACAAGAACGGGAAAGCACACAGCGCTCGAAGGGTTATCGTCGGAACAGGCTTGGCGTCACGCGCAATCTCCTTTGGGAAAACGGCTGAACTCAGCGGGCAATTACCGGGCTCAGGCAATAATGTTCGATCAACTCACGCAATAGACGCACAGTAGGCTGCAAGCGTGACATTTCAAGGTATTCACCTGGCTGGTGAGCACAGGCAATGTCGCCTGGGCCAAGCACCAGGGTTTCGCAGCCCAGGCGCTGAAGATAAGGCGCTTCGGTGCCAAAGGCTACCGCTTCGGCGCGATGACCGGTTAGACGTTCGGCTAGCCGCACCAGTTCAGCGTCCGCAGCCTGCTCAAAGGGCGGTACCTCAGGAAACAGGGGAGCGTAGTCGATCTTCACCTGGTGTTGCTCGGCCAGTGGTGCAAGTTTCTGCCGGATGGCAGCACGCAGCGCCTCTGGGTCCATCCCCGGCAACGGCCGCAGGTCAAACTCCAGGGCGCACTGGCCACAGATCCGGTTGGGATTGTCACCGCCATGGATGCAGCCGAAGTTCAGGGTGGGTTGCGGCACGCTGAACTGGGCGTTGTTGAACTCTTTTTGCCATTGCTGACGCAGCTTCATCAATTCGCCCATCACCTGGTGCATGGCTTCCAGCGCGCTGTGGCCAAGACTCGGGTCCGACGAATGGCCGCTGCGACCAAGAATGTCGATACGGTCCATCATCACGCCTTTGTGCAGGCGGACCGGTTTGAGCCCGGTGGGCTCGCCGATCACTGCCGCCCGGCCCAGCGGGCGCCCTGCCTCGGCCAAGGCCCGGGCGCCAGACATCGAGCTTTCTTCATCACAGGTGGCAAGAATCAAGAGCGGCTGCTTGAAGTCATGCGCCAGCAACGGCTGCACCGACTCAATGATCAAGGCGAAGAAGCCTTTCATGTCGCAACTGCCCAGGCCAACCCAGCGCCCGTCGACTTCGGTCAACTTGAGTGGATCGGTCTGCCACAAGCCAGGATCATAGGGCACCGTGTCACTGTGACCGGCCAGCACCAGCCCACCGGGGCCCGTGCCGTAACTGGCCAGCAGATTGAATTTGCCCGGCGTTACCTGCTGGATATCGCAGGCAAAACCCAGGTCGCCCAGCCAACCCGCCAGCAGGTCGATCACCGCACGGTTGGATTGGTCCAGCGCAGCTTGGGTGCAACTGACCGAAGGCGCGGCAATCAGCGCGGCGAACTGGTCTTTGAGCGATGGCAAGGGCATGCGCGTTCTCCTCAGTGCGAAACCCATCATAGGGCCATCGGGCACCTGGAATAAACCGTCGGCGGCCGAGTCCTGTACACTGCACGGCCAAGACGCTCCCTGTCATACGAGCCTGGATTACCCAGCAATGCACAAAGAAACCGAAATCAAACTGCGGGTCAGCCGCGAGACCCTCGCCGCCCTGCGCGAACACCCATTGCTGAAGAAGCGCAACAAGTCTGGCTGGCAGCAGCGCGAACTGCTGAACCAGTACTTCGACACCCCGGAGCGTGACCTGGCCGCCGCCAAGGTCGCACTGCGCCTGCGCCGCGACGGCGAAGTGGTCATCCAGACCCTCAAGACCCGCGGCCAAAGCGTCGCGGGCTTGTCCCAGCGCAACGAGCACGAGTGGCAACTGCCCAAGGCCAAACTGGACCTGAAGAAGCTCGACGACGAATGCTGGCCAGCCGAACTCGCCGAGGTGGACAAGAAGGCCATCAAAGCGTTGTTCACCACCGATTTCACTCGCGAATACGCGGAAATCGCCTGGGGCCGTGGCAAGGCAAAAGTTGTAATTGAAGCCGCCCTGGACCTGGGCACTGTGGTCGCTGGCAAGCAGAAGGAAGAGATCTGCGAGCTAGAGCTTGAGCTGCGCGAAGGCGAGCCAGAAGCGTTACTGGAGTTGGCCGCCGAGCTGGCCGCGAGTCTGCCACTGTTCCCCTGCGACATCAGCAAGGCCGAGCGCGGTTATCGCCTGCTCGACCCGAGCAGCTACGCGCTGAGCCTGCCAGCTGCCGAACTGAGCGCTGAAATGTCGCTGGACGACGCCTTCGCCGCGCTGGCCTGGCAGTTGCTCGGCGCCAGCCAGCGTCTGGCCGAACAGTACCGCTTCAATGGCCACTGGCGCCTGCTGCAGGACTGGGTCGAATCCCTGGCTGAACTGCGCGCCATGGCCAGCAGCCTAGGCCAGGCTGCACCGCGTGCAACCACCCGTGCGCTGCGGGCCAGCCTCGACGCCCTGCTGGAAGACTGGCGCCCGCTGGTGCTGGCCGGCAACGACGACGAAGATGTCCGCCGCGCCGCGCCCGAGCAGTTCGCCGAAGAGCTGCTGGACACCCGTTGGGGGCAATTCTCCCTGGAAACCTCACGCTGGCTGCTGGCCCGTGGCTGGACGGTTGAGCGCAACAAGCGCGGCGATCGCCAAGGTGCCGCACAACTGGCCAACTGGCTGAACGTGCTGCTGGCCGATGAAGCCAAAGACCTGCAACTGCCGCTGTACCATCGCCAGCCGGAAGACCTGGCCGAACAGCTGCCACGTATCGAGCGCCTGCTGGCCTGGCTGCACCATGCCCGTCAGGTGCTGGAGAGCCCGGATCTGGACCGCCTGTTCGGTGAGCTGAACAAGCTGCACGAACTGGCCAACCTGCCGATCAGCGACGAAGTGGAAGCAGAGGTTCGCACTGAGGTCCTTGAAGCTCGTGCCGACCAAGCCATGGCTGTGTTCCAGAGCCGTGGCTGGAAGCACCTGCTGCGCAAGTAAAGCCTAGCGCAGCACCGGCAAACTCGTCGTGGACTTGATTTCGGACAAGGCCACGATCGAGTTGACCTCCTGGATCCCCGGCACCATCGACAGCTTTTCGAAGAAGAAACGTTCGTACGCTTCGATGTCCGGGGTGACAATGCGCAGTAAAAAGTCCACTGCGCCCATCAGCACATAACACTCCAGCACCTCTGGGAAACCGCGAATCGCTTCGGTGAACTCGGTGAAGTTGGAGCGCCCGTGAGCATTGAGTTTGACCTCGGCGAAAATCTGCGTGTTCAGGCCAATCTTCTTGCGGTCGAGCAAGGTCACCTGACCGCGAATCACCCCCTCTTCCTTCAGACGCTGAATCCGTCGCCAGCACGGTGACTGGGAAAGCCCTACGCGCTCGGCAATCTGCGCACTGGAAAGCGACGCATCTTCCTGTAACAAGGCCAGGATGCGGCGGTCGTAGGCGTCCAGTTCGCTTTGCATAATAATTCCCCTATTGTGTACTGATGCGAATTGATCAATTCGAAGATTCGCCACATTCGCTGATCATAGAGAAAAAATACCCGCCTGCGCATGTGAAAATTTCTCACACTTAACCCGGAGAATTCCATGAGCGCACTTGAACGCTTCGACAGCCCTGTTACTCCACTGCGTGACGACGTCTGGGCCGCTGGCAGCGCCCATAGCTGCGTGCACTACCACCTGCAGGTCGAAGCTGAACCCGATAGCCTGTGCCGCCTACTGAACCTGTTCGCGCTGCAATTTCTCACCCCCCATAAAGTACTGATGAACCAACTGGACGATGTACTCAACGTCGAGATCGAGATTGCCGGCCTGAGCTGGCACCGCGCCGAATTGATTGCACAAAAAATGCGCAACTTGATCTGTGTCGATGAAGTCAGGCTGCAGCTTGTCCGGCGTACAGACTGAACTTGGCAATGCCTGGAAACGCATATCGGCCTTGCATTTGCCCACAGTCAACTACGCTTGTGATTGCCACCCCTTCAGGCAGCAAGGCAAGGACGCCACATGTCTGTCAGTACACAGGATCGCAGGCTGAGCCTGGACGATCTCCTGACTGATTTACTCAACGCGCAACTCATCACCCAGGATGCCGCTCAGGCGCTAAGCGCTCAAGGTCTGGGCGCCGACGTCCATCCCCTCGAACATATCGCCCGCCAAAGCCTGCCTGACCCACGCCAACCCGGCCAGCGCCTGAACCTTGAAACCCTAGGCCAGTGGCTGGCTCAACACGCCGGACTGCCCTATCTGCATATCGATCCACTGCAGCTTGATCTTGCCGCCACCACCGAACTGATGTCCGCAGCCTTCGCTCAACGTCACGGCATACTGGCGATAGCCGCTGATAGCCAAAGCATCACTGTGGCCAGTGCCGAACCCTATGTCAGAGCATGGGAAAGCGATCTGACGCGGGTGTTGCGACGACCGATCAAGCATGTGCTGGCCAGCCCTGTGCAAATTCGCCAGTTCAGCCAGACCTTCTTTCACCTGGCCCGTTCGGTCACCGGAGCCAGTCGTCAGCCATCAACATCCTCTTCAGGTGGCAACCTCGAACAACTGCTTGATCTCGGCGCAAACGGCCAGCAGCGTAGTGACGATGAAGCCCATATCGTCACCATCGTCGATTGGCTGCTGCAATACGCGATCGATCAACGCGCCAGTGACATCCATCTGGAGCCCCGGCGAGACCAGGGCCATATGCGCTTTCGCATCGACGGGGTGCTGCACCCGGTCTATCAGTTCCCGGCAGAGGTCACCCTGGCCATCATCAGCCGCCTGAAAACCCTCGGGGGCATGAATGTGGTGGAAAAGCGTCGCCCTCAGGACGGGCGGATCAAGACCCGCCTGCAGGATGGCAACGAAGTCGAACTGCGCTTGTCGACCCTGCCCACCACCTTTGGTGAGAAGCTGGTACTGCGTATCTTCGACCCTCTCCTTCTGCAGCAGAATTTCGCCCAACTTGGCCTGGACGGCGACGACCTGAAGCGTTGGCAGGGGCTGATTGGACAGCGCCACGGCCTGATCCTGGTTACCGGGCCCACCGGCTCCGGCAAGACCAGTACCCTGTACGCCACACTCAAGTACCTGGCCACACCTGAGGTCAACTTGTGCACGGTCGAAGACCCAATTGAAATGGTCGAACCCGGCTTCAATCAGTTGCAGGTGCACACGGCGATAGACCTGGGCTTTGCCGAAGGCGCCCGCGCCCTGCTACGCCAGGACCCAGACATCATCATGATCGGTGAAATTCGCGACCTGGAGACCGCCCAGGTGGCCTTCCAGGCGGCGCTGACCGGCCACCTTGTGCTCTCTACCCTGCACAGTAACGATGCCTGCAGCGCCATCAACCGCTTGCTTGAATTAGGCGTTGCGCCACACTTGATCAAGGCTGGACTGATCGGGGTCATGGCCCAGCGCTTGGTACGAACGCTCTGCAGTGCCTGCAAGGCGCCAGCCGCCAAGGGCGACGCGGGCTACCAGGCTACAGGCTGCAACGGGTGCAGGCAGACCGGCTATCACGGGCGCACCGGTATCCATGAATTACTGTGTATGAACGAACGACTGATTGGCCTGATCCGCGCCGATACAGACCTGGCATTACTCCGTCAGCAAGCCGTCGAGGCAGGCCTGAAAAGCTTGCAGCAGAGCGGTGCACAAAAGGTAGCGACTGGACTGACCACAACGGCGGAAGTGCTCAGGGTCGCACCAGGGAACTAGACGCAGGCAAACCACTCCAAGCTGCCAGTTAATCAGTTGGAGTCACCCCTCGATGCGTCTCAAATTTGCAGTCGCGACCCTTGCCCTGCTCTCCCTGCCAATCGGTTCGGCCATGGCCGATACGTTCTGGCGCAATGTCATTTCCTCCGGCGCGACCACTGCTTCGACGTATCTGACGTCCAAGGATCACAAGCTGGTCGTTGCCACTCAGGACGATGCCAGCAGCTTTGTTGCCAGCCAAGGCGCAATCCGTGGGCCATACCTGGAAGCCGCGATGCACAAAGTGCGGGCTGATAACCCAGAGCTTGAAGTGAGCGACATGGACCTGGCTAACGCGATTCTGGCCAAGAATGCGGTAGCGAGCGAATAACGGTCGAACCCTGTGGGAGCTGGTCTTGCCAGCAAGGCTGACTCCCACAGTCGTCCTGCACAACACAGCCCCATCTACCGATAATCCTCCACCGGCACACAGGCACAGAACAGGTTCCGGTCCCCAAACACATTGTCCACTCGGTTCACCGCCGGCCAATACTTGTGCAGGCGCGCATGCTCACTTGGCGCAATGCCCTGAGCGATGCTGTACGGACGCTCCCAGATACCCAATACATCCGCCAAGGTATGCGGCGCATGCTTGAG
Source organism: Pseudomonas sp. S06B 330 (assembly GCF_002845275.2). Classification (NCBI taxonomy): domain Bacteria; kingdom Pseudomonadati; phylum Pseudomonadota; class Gammaproteobacteria; order Pseudomonadales; family Pseudomonadaceae; genus Pseudomonas; species Pseudomonas tussilaginis. Next base: position 5,552,814 of record NZ_CP088149.1, read on the forward strand.
CGGGTTGTCTTCTGCCGGCCAGTTACCGTCCTGCACTTCACGAATCTCCGCACGAATACTGAGCATCGCCTCGACAAAGCGATCCAGCTCGGCCTTTGACTCACTTTCGGTCGGCTCGACCATCAACGTCCCCGGTACCGGAAACGACATGGTCGGCGCATGGAAACCGTAATCCATCAGACGCTTGGCGACATCCTCTTCGGTTATCCCGGTCAGTGCTTTCAACGGCCGTAGATCAAGAATGCACTCATGGGCCACGCGCTCATTACGCCCGCGGTACAGCACCGGAAAGGCTCCGCCAAGCTGCTCAGCAAGGTAGTTGGCCGAGAGGATCGCCACTTCGCTGGCATCGGCCAGCTGCGGGCCCATCATGGCGATATACATCCAGCTGATTGGTAAAATGCTCGCACTCCCCCACGGCGCGGCGCTGACTGCGGTGTTCTGTGGGTCCGGCCCGGGCACCGGGACCACCGGGTGGCTGGCCACGAAGGGCGCCAAGTGGGCCCGCACGCCAATCGGCCCCATGCCCGGCCCACCACCACCATGAGGGATGCAGAAAGTCTTGTGCAGGTTCATGTGCGAGACATCGGCGCCAATATCAGCGGGCCGGGTCAGGCCGACCTGGGCATTGAGGTTGGCACCATCCATGTATACCTGACCGCCCTGTTTGTGGATAACCTCGCAGATCTCACTAATGCCTTCTTCATACACCCCATGGGTCGATGGGTAGGTCGCCATCAAGCATGACAGACGTTCTCCGGCGGCCTGAGCCTTGGCCTTGAGGTCGGTCAGATCAACGTTACCCGCTTCATCACACTCGACGATCACCACCTGCATGCCGGCCATCTGCGCCGACGCTGGGTTGGTGCCGTGAGCCGACGAAGGAATCAGACAAATATCCCGCTGGCTCTGATGACGGCTGCGGTGATACTTGGCAATCGCCATCAACCCGGCGTATTCACCCTGGGCGCCGGAGTTGGGCTGCATACAGACTGCATCAAAGCCGGTGATCGCGCACAGCCAGGCTTCCAGCTCATCGATCATTGCCTTGTAACCCTGCACTTGCGCCGCAGGAGCAAAAGGATGCAACAAGGCAAACCCTGGCCAGGTGATCGGGATCATCTCGCTCGTAGCGTTGAGCTTCATAGTGCAGGAGCCCAAGGGAATCATCGACTGGTTGAGCGCCAGGTCCTTGTTCTCCAGCTGTTTGAGGTAGCGCAGCATCTCGGTTTCACTGTGGTGCAGGTTGAACACCGGATGAGTGAGGAAGGCCGAACGCCGCACCAAACCTGCCGGAATGCCTTCGGGCAGGGCCTGAGCATCGAGGCTGGCGATATCCAGGCCATGATCGGCACCAAGGAAAATATCGAACAAGCGCAGTACCGTGCTTTCGTCACAGGTTTCGTCGAGGCTGACGCCCAACTGGCCCCGGCCGAGTATGCGTAAGTTGATTTGCGCGGCCTCAGCGCTCTCGATTATTGCAGTCTGGCTGCCACCCACCTCCAGCGTCAGGGTGTCGAAGAAGTGCTGATTGAGGCGCTTGATGCCTTTGCTTTCAAGGCCTGCAGCCAGAATGAAGGTCAGCGCATGCACCCGCTGAGCAATCTGCTGCAAGCCTTGCGGGCCGTGGTAAACCGCATAGAACGCAGCGATGTTGGCCAGCAGTACCTGTGCAGTACAGATGTTGGAGTTGGCTTTCTCGCGGCGGATATGTTGTTCGCGGGTTTGCAGAGCCATGCGTAGCGCCACGTTGCCGCGAGCATCCTTAGACACGCCAATGATACGTCCGGGCATGGCCCGTTTGAATTCATCGCGGCAGGCAAAGAAGGCAGCATGCGGGCCGCCGTAACCCATCGGCACGCCAAATCGCTGGGACGACCCCAAGACCACATCAGCCCCCTGCTCACCTGGCGGGGTCAGCATCAGCAGACTGAGCAGGTCGGCGGCCACACAGGCCAGGGCATGCTGCTTATGCAACTGCTCGATCACCGGACGCAGGTCGCGAATCTCACCATGGGTATCGGGGTACTGCAACAAAGCGCCGAACACCTGGTAGTTGGCCAGGTTATCCACAGCATCGATAACCAACTCGAAGCCAAAGCCTTCGGCGCGGGTCTGCAGCACCGAAAGCGTTTGTGGATGGCTGTGCTCATCGGCAAAGAACACATTGCTTTTCGACTTCGCCATGCGCTTGGCCAGGGCCATGGCTTCGGCCGCCGCCGTGGCTTCATCGAGCAATGAGGCGTTGGCCAGGTCCAACCCGGTGAGGTCGATGATCATCTGCTGGAAGTTGAGCAAGGCTTCCAGGCGGCCCTGGGCAATTTCCGGCTGATAAGGCGTGTAGGCGGTGTACCAGCCCGGGTTTTCCAGAACGTTACGCAGGATGACGGCCGGTGTGATCGTGCCGTGGTAGCCCATGCCGATCAGACTGGTCCAGACTTGGTTCTGTTCGGCATAACCCCTGAGCTTGCTCAGAGCAGCCTGTTCGTCCAAGGCGGCAGGCAAGTCCAGTGGCCGGTTCAGGCGGATGCCCGGCGGGACGGTCTGTTCGATCAATTCACCACGACTGCCCAAACTCAGGGCCTGCAGCATGGCCTGCTGCTCCGAGGCATCGGGGCCCAAGTGACGACGCAAGAACGGATTGGGGTCGTGCAGTTGGCTCAGGGACGGCGACTGGGACATAGCGGCTCTCTCTTCCTAGACCAAGCCCCGACCAACCGAGGCATATTGAGTCTAGGAAGAGATTGCCGCTTTGTGTGAAAACTATTCGCCGATGGCGGCTTTGTAGCCGGCAGCGTCAAGCAGCTTGTCCAGTTCGGCGGTGTTGCTTGGCTTGAGCTTGAAGATCCAGCTGCCATACGGATCGCTGTTCAGCGACTCAGGGCTGTCGGCCAGCGCTTCGTTGACCGCGATCACTTCACCGCTGACCGGAGCGTAGATGTCCGAGGCAGCCTTGACCGACTCGACCACGCCAGCAGCATCGGCTGCAGCGAAGACTTTACCAACCTCGGTCAGCTCAACGAACACTACGTCGCCCAGGGCTTCTTGGGCGTGGTCGCTGATACCTACAGTTACGCTACCGTCAGCTTCCAGCCTGGCCCACTCGTGGCTTTCGGCAAAACGCAGGTCGGCGGGGATATTGCTCATCTTGTTGTCCTCGATAGGGTAAGCGGTCAGCCCGCCAAAAATAGGTTCAGATCAGAATCTTGCCATGGCGCACGAAGGTCGGCTTGACCACCCGCACCGGGTACCACTTGCCGCGGATCTCCACCTCGGCACGATCGGCGGTTGCCATCGGCACCCGCGCCAGCGCAATCGATTTGCTCAGCGTAGGAGAGAAACTACCACTGGTGATCTCCCCTTCGCCAATCCCGGCGACGCGCACGACCTGGTGAGCGCGCAGGACGCCACGCTCCTCCAGCACCAGGCCGACCAGTTTCTGCTCGACACCCCGCTCGATTTCCGCCAGCAATCCGTTGCGACCGATGAACTCGCGCTCAGCCGGCTCCCAGGCAACGCTCCAGCCCAGGTTCGACGTCAGCGGCGTGTGGTCCTCGTCGATGTCCTGGCCATACAGGTTCATGCCCGCTTCAAGGCGCAAGGTATCGCGGGCGCCAAGGCCGCTCGGAGCGATACCGGCACCGACCAGGTCGTTGAAGAAGGCAGGCGCCTGCAGGGCGGGTAAAATTATTTCCAGGCCGTCTTCGCCGGTATAGCCGGTACGGGCGACAAACCAATCACCTTCGGCTCGGCCTTCGAAGGGTTTGAGTTCGCGGATCAGGGTTGCTCGCGGAGCGCTTACCAACTCGGCGACCTTGCTGCGCGCCTCAGGCCCCTGGATGGCCAGGATGGCCAGCTCCGGGCGCTCAGTGAGTTCGACCTGGAACGCGCCTTTGTGGTCGTTCAGCCACTTCAGGTCCTTGTCACGGGTCGAAGCGTTAACCACCAAACGATAACCCTCATCGCAGCGGTAGACGATCATGTCGTCAATGACCCGGCCCTGCTCGTCCAGCATGGTGCTGTACAAGGCTTTGCCCGACTCAGCCAGACGATTGACGTCATTGGCCAGCAAACGCTGCAGCCAGACACTGGCCTGGTCGCCATGAACATCGATAACGGTCATGTGGGAAACATCGAACACCCCGCAGTCACGGCGCACCTGATGGTGCTCCTCGACCTGGGAGCCGTAATGCAGGGGCATGTCCCAACCGCCAAAATCGACCATCTTGGCGCCTAGCGCCAGGTGCAGGTCATACAGAGGCGTACGCTGTCCCATGGGTTTCTCCTTCCGGGCGTGGCGAAGCTAACGGCTGTAGGTAGCGTTGTAGCTACCTGGTCTGTAGGACCAACCGCAGCGAATGCCGCGCATTGTAGCTGCAAGCTTGAAGGCTGGCACCCTCAGCGCGTTTGACCGACGTGTCGAGCTGAACGTCGTATCAGGCCGATGACCGGCAACAGGCCGACCAGAATCAGCGTCAAGGCAGGCAACGAAGCCCGTGCCCACTCGCCTTCGCTGGTCATCTCAAACACCCTGACGGCCAGGGTGTCCCAACCGAACGGGCGCATCAGCAAGGTGGCTGGCATCTCTTTGAGGACGTCGACGAACACCAGCAAGGCAGCACTCAAGGCACCCGGCACCAGTAACGGAAGATACACCTTGAAAAACAATCTCGGACCACTGACCCCGAGGCTACGGGAAGCCTCCGGTAACGACGGGCGAATTCGCCCCAGGCTATTTTCCAGCGGCCCATAGGCCACAGCGATGAAGCGCACCAAGTAAGCCAGCAGCAACGCATACAAACTGCCCAACAACAGTGGCCTCCCGGCGCCTCCCAGCCAGTTGGACAGTGGCACCACGACCTGATTGTCGAGGTAACTGAAGGCCAGCATGATCGACACTGCCAATACCGAACCTGGCAAGGCATAGCCCAGGTTTGCCAGGCCGACCCCGGCGCGAATGCCTGGTGTCGGCGCTTGCCTGCGGGCAAACGCCAGTATCAGGGCTACACCGACGGTGATCAGTGCTGCCATAGCCCCTAGGTAGAGGGTATGCAGGATCAGACTGGTATAGCGCTCATCCAGATCAAAGCGTCCGCGCTTCCAGAACCACACCAGCAATTGCAGCACCGGGATGACAAACGCGCAGGCAAACACCAATAGGCACCAACTGCTGGCCGCCAGTGCCTTGATGCCCCGCAGGTGGTACAACGCCTTGCCTCGTGGACGCTCATTGCTGCTACGCACCGCGCCACGGGCCCGGCGCTCGCCGTACAACACCAGCATTACCACCAGCAACAGCAAGCTGGCCAACTGGGTAGCACTCGACAGGCTGAAGAAGCCATACCAGGTCTTGTAGATTGCCGTGGTAAAGGTGTCGAAATTGAACACCGACACCGCGCCAAAATCGGCCAGGGTCTCCATCAGCGCCAACGCTATACCGGCACCGATGGCCGGGCGCGCCATCGGTAGCGCCACCCGCCAGAAGGCTTGCAGGGGTGAAAGGCCCAGCACTCTCGCCGCCTCCATCAGGCCTTTTCCCTGGGCCAGGAAGGCGGTACGGGCAAGCAGGTAGACATAGGGATAGAACACCAGCACCAGAACGATGATCACCCCACCCGTGGAGCGCACGCGCGGCAAGCGCATCGGCCCGAATGCTTCACGCAGCAGGGTTTGCACAGGGCCGGCAAAGTCCAGCAAGCCAACAAAGACAAATGCCAGCACGTAGGCGGGAATGGCAAATGGCAGCATCAATGCCCAGTCCAGCCAGCGCCGCCCGGGGAACTCGCACAGACTGGTGAGCCAGGCCAGGCTCACGCCCAGTACAGTGACGCCCACTCCGACACCGACAATCAAGGTCAAGGTATTGCCCAACAAGCGGCTCATCTGGGTATCGAGCAGGTGCGACCATATCTGCGTGTCGAGTGACTGCCAGGACAGCAGCAACACACTCAGCGGCAGCAGGACCAGAGCGGCGATGGTGAAAACCAGGGGATACCAGCGGCGTTGGGCGGGGTGAGCCAAAAGAAAATCTCTGTGGGGAAGATTGCGACCGCGTTGCGGTCGATCGCTGGCAAGGCCAGCTCCCACAGGATGCTGTCAAAGTGGGAGCTGACATTGCCAGCGATTGGGGCCCTTCAGGGCCCCGCAAGGATAAAGCCTTGCGCTTAGTTCCAGCCAGCCCGATCCATCAGACGAATTGCCTCAGCCTGACGCTTACCGGCGATTTCAACCGGGATACTGTCAGCCTTGAACTTGCCCCAGGCCGCCACTTCTTCCGACGGTGCCACGCTTGGGTTAGCCGGGAATTCCTGGTTTACACCAGCGAAAATCTTCTGCGCCTCTGGACCGGTCATCCACTCGACCAGCTTCTTCGCGGCCTCAGGGTGTGGCGCATACTTGGTCAGGCCAATACCCGACAGGTTGACGTGCACACCGCGATCGGCCTGGTTTGGCCAGAACAGCTTGACCGCCAGCTTCGGGTCTTCCTTGTGCAGGCGACCATAGTAGTAGGTGTTGACGATACCGACGTCGCACTGACCCGCGTTGATGGCTTGCAGCAAGGCGGTGTCATCGGAGAACACGTCAGTGGACAGGTTGTTGACCCAGCCCTTGATGATTTCCTCGGTTTTCTTCTCGCCGTGGGTTTCGATCAGGGTCGCGGTCAGCGACTGGTTGTAGACCTTTTTCGCCGTGCGCAGGCACAGGCGGCCTTCCCAGTTCTTGTCAGCCAGGGCTTCGTAGGTGCTCAGCTCTTCAGGTTTGACCCGATCGGTGGAGTAGGCGATGGTCCGCGCACGCAGGCTGAGGCCAGTCCAGTCATGGGACGAAGCGCGGTACTGAGCAGGAATATTTTTGTCGATCACCTCAGACTTAATCGGCTGGAGGATGCCCATTTGCTCAGCCTGCCAGAGGTTACCGGCATCGACCGTGAGCAACAGGTCGGCGGTGGCGTTCTGCCCCTCGGCCTTGATGCGCTGCATCAGCGGCGCTTCCTTGTCGGTGATGAACTTGATCTTGACCCCGGTCTCTTTGGTGTAGGCGTCGAACACCGGCTTGATCAGCTCGTCGATGCGCGAGGAATACACCACCACCTCGTCCGCCGCCTGGGCAGTGCCGCCCAACAGGGTCAGAGCCAGGGCGGCCAATACGTGCTTGCGTGGCAACATGGTGCAGTCCTCGGAGTTCAAATAGAGGCGCAAATGGTAGTTAATCCCATTTGCCTTCTCAACCGAACTCACCGGGGAGGAGTTACCAGATGTTACAGCGGCATCAGGTCCGGGCCAGTGCCGGCAAATCACCGCTCAAGCCCAACGCCTGACGGACAAACACAGCCTTGGCTTCGGGCAATTGCTCAACCCATTTCAGGCCACTGTTGCGCAACCAGCGCAACGGCAGCGGGTCGGCCTGGAACAAGCGCTCGAAACCTTCCATCGCCGCCATCAGCGCCAGGTTGTGCGGCATGCGCCGCCGCTCAAAACGGCTCAACACACGCACATCAGCCAAGCGCTCACCGCGCTCGTAGGCATGCAGCAGTTCTTCGGCCAGTACCGCTGCATCGAGAAAGCCGAGGTTGACGCCCTGCCCCGCCAACGGATGAATGGTGTGCGCGGCGTCACCGATCAGCGCCAGGCCTTCGGCCACATAGCGCTTGGCATGCCGCTGGCGCAGCGGCACACAAAGCCGTGGATCGGCCTCAAGCACAGCCCCTAAGCGGCCTTCAAAGGCGCGCTCGAGTTGCGCACAGAAATCCGCGTCGTCCAGCTTCATCAGGCGTTCGGACTGTTCTGGTGTTGTCGACCAGACGATCGAACACCAATCTTGCTGGCCATCGCGAAGCAATGGCAGGAACGCCAGCGGTCCATCGTCAGTAAAACGTTGCCAGGCGGTCGCCTGATGCGGCTGAGCGCACCGCACGCTGGTGACAATGGCGTGGTGAAGGTAATCCCACTCACGCGTCTCACACCCTGTCAGACGCCGCACAGCAGAATTCGCGCCATCAGCGGCAATGACCAGTGGCGCACGCAAGGTGCGGCCATCGGCAAGGGTCAGCAGCCACTCGTCACCGGAACGGCGCATCTGCTCCAGACGGGCATTGGCCAACAGACCAATTTCACTGTCATGCAGGCGCTCCAGCAGACCATCCTGAACCACCCGGTTCTCGACAATGTGTCCCAACACCTCGGCATGCACGCTGGCCGCCGAGAAATGGATCTGGCCGGTGCCGCTACCGTCCCAGACACGCATGTCCGAGTAAGGGCTGATACGTCGCTGTTCAATCCCCGGCCAGGCACCCAGGCGTTCGAGAATGCGTTGGCTGGCCATCGACAGGGCGCTGACCCGTGGCTCGAAGGCGGACTGCTCATCAAAGGGTTTGATCGACAGCGGACTACCGTCGAGCAGAAGAATTTCCAGGCCACTGTGCTGCAAAGCCAGGGCCAGGGCGCTGCCGACCATACCGGCACCGACAATCAACAGATCTGCGCGCATTTCCATGCCTTAAGCCTGTCTCGCTTGCGGCTTTAGCCGCACGTAAAGGGTTTTGTCGACCTGCGCCACCAGCTCACCGGCAGCGTCGCGGATATCGACCTGAAGTCGTGGCAGATATTTCTTGCCGCCTGCGGTGTGCTCGCGAATCTCGGCGAGCAGCGCGTCATTAATGCGCAAGTCGGCAAACACAGGGCCTTTGCCCGGTGCAATGAAGTCGATACTGGCAGCTTTGTCCCAGACGATGTACTCGCGGCCTAGCAGTTCCATCAGCATCAGCATGTAGAACGGATCGACCATCGAATACAGGCTGCCGCCGAACTGGGTATGGACATAATTGCGATTGAACCAGTGCAGGCCCATGCGCACCTTCACCTGGCGCAGGTCGGGGCTGATGCTTTGCACGCGGATGCCCGCGCCGAGGTACGGCGGATAGAGGTTCAGCATCCAGCGCAGCATGCGTGCACGCCGTGCCAGTTTGCGCGGATCGCTCATGCTCAGCTCCGTGAGTCCGGGCGGGTTCCCAGGCCCATGGCCTGCCGGGCAAACCAACGTTTGGCCGGGGGCAACAGGTCGAGCCCTAACAGCCCCAGGTTGCGCCCGGTGGCAATCAGCGGTTGCGCGCTGCCAAACAAGCGGGTGACGCGGTCGGAGAAGCCCACGGTCAGCTCCTGATCTAGGCGCTGGCGCTCGCGATAGGCCTGCAGCGTGGCAAAGTCACCAGGAACAGCAGGACCTGCCAGCAAACCTTCGGCCAACGCCTGCACATCGCGCAGAGACAGGTTGAAACCCTGACCGGCAATTGGGTGCAGGCTATGGGCGGCATTGCCCAGAACCACCAGATGCGGACGCACCTGCTCCTGAGCCTCGATCAACGACAAGGGATACAGGTGCCGCGCACCGACCTGGCGCAAGGTGCCCAAGCGGTAACCGAACACACTTTGCAATTCGCTGAGGAAGCTGCGCTCGTCCACTTCGGCCAAGCGTTTGGCGTCCATGCCGGCACGGGTCCAGACCAGCGCACAGCGGTTTTCCGGCAAAGGTAGCAGCGCCATCGGCCCCTCATCGGTGAAGCGCTCAAACGCCTGACCACAGTGGGCTTCGCTCGGCGTGATATTGGCAATCAGGGCACTCTGGTTGTACGGCCGCGAGCTGACATGAATACCCAGTTGCTCGCGCAGGCCGGATCGACCACCATCGGCCAGCACCGCCAGGTCGCATTCGACCACCGTATCGTCATTGAGCGTCAGCTGATAACCGTCCTCCAGCGCCTGCATAGCCGTCACTTCTGCCGGGCAGCGCCAACTTACCACTTCGGCGTCCAAGCCTTTCCACAGGCACTGGCCGAGCCAGGCGTTCTCCACCACATAACCCAGGGCTGGCACGCCCTCTTCCAGCGCGTCCAGACGCGTCGCACCAAAGCGGCCACGGTCGGACACCTGGATCTGGCGGATCGGTTCGGCGCGGCGGCTGATCTGCTGCCACAGGCCCAAACGCTCATAAATCTGTCGGGTGCCGAAAGACAAAGCCGAGGAGCGGGCGTCATAGCTCGGTTGGTAGCTGTCGCCCGGCGCGAACGGCTCAATCAGCAGAATCTTCCAGCCACGCGTCTTGGCACCGGCTTGCAGGGTAAGCGCCAGGCTCGCGCCAACCAGGCCACCGCCAATGATTGCCAGGTTGACCCGATTCATGCCGCAGCACTGCGCGCAGCAGCCATCAAGGCTTCGATTTCGGCCACTGTCTTGGGAACACCTGAGGTCAGGATTTCACAGCCCTGCTTTGTTACCACTACGTCATCCTCGATACGTACACCAATACCACGCCATTTTTTCGCGACGCTCTGGTTATCGGCACCGATGTAGATGCCTGGCTCCACCGTCAGGGCCATACCCGGTTCGAGCTCACGCCACTGACCTCCGACCTTGTATTCACCAACATCGTGCACATCCATGCCCAGCCAGTGCCCGGCGCGGTGCATGTAGAAAGCCCGGTAGGCCTCACTTTCGATCAGCGCCTGTACATCACCTTTGAGCAGGCCCAACGCGACCAGGCCTTCAGTGATCACCTGCACCGTCGCCTCATGGGCGTGGTTCCAGTGCTTGCCTGGTGCAATCACGGCAAACGCCGCCTCCTGCGCCTTGAGTACCAGTTCGTAGATCGCCTTTTGCTCCGGCGAGAACTGCCCGCTGACCGGAAAGGTCCGGGTGATGTCGCTGGCGTAGCAATCGATCTCGCAGCCCGCGTCAATCAGCACCAGGTCCCCGTCTTTAAGCAGCGCGTCATTCTCCTGGTAGTGCAGGATGCAGCCGTTGCGGCCAGCGGCAACGATAGAGCCATAGGCCGGCATCTTCGCCCCGCCCTTGCGGAACTCGTAATCGAGCTCGGCCTCCAGGCTGTATTCGCGTAACCCTGCACGGCAGGCCTGCATGGCTCTGACGTGAGCCCGGGCAGAAATTGCCGCCGCCTCACGCATTACTTTCACTTCTGCCGCCGACTTATACAGGCGCATGTCATGCAGCAGATGATCCAGGGCAACGAATTCGTTCGGTGGCTGGGCGCCTAGGCGGGCCTTGGAGCGGATCACGTTGATCCAGTCCATCAGGTGACGGTCGAATTCCGGGTTGCTGCCCATGGCCGAGTAGACCCGGTCACGGCCTTCGATCAGACCGGGCAGGATGTCGTCGATGTCCGTGATGGGAAAGGCGTCATCGGCGCCAAAATCGCGGATCGCACCTTCCTGACCGGCGCGCAGGCCATCCCAGAGCTCACGCTCGGGATTGCGTTCACGGCAGAACAGTACGTATTCGCCGTGCTCACGACCGGGGATCAGGGCAATCACCGCTTCAGGCTCGGGGAAGCCGCTCAAGTACTGGAAGTCGCTGTCCTGGCGGTACACATGCTCGACGTCACGGTTGCGAATGGCAACCGCAGCGGCGGGCAGGATGGCAATGCTGTTGGGCTCCATCTGCGCCATCAGCGCCTTGCGTCGACGGGCGTATTCCGACTTGGGGATATGGCTCATGGGCAGTGGGGTCCCTCTGCAATCAGTGCAGCGAAGGTTTGGCTGCAGGCTCGACTGGCTTGGCCAGCTCGGTGTACAGCAGCAGCGGAGCGACGCGCAGGTATTCCATTACTTCCATATAGTCGCTTTCGCCGTCTTCGGATTCTTCCAGAGCGTCCTGAACCTGGGAAATGGCATCCAGATCCTGCAGGACTTCCTTGGCCTCGATGCTCAAGGTCAAGCCACCGGCGTTCAGACCAAAGCCATAGAGGAAGCCCTTGCACCACTCACCCAGGGCCGCGGCGCGTTCAGTCAGCGCGACATCATCGCCCGGCAGCAACAGCACGACAGTGATATCGTCACCGGTGAGCTCACCCTTGACCATCTCTTGTAGACCGATCAAAGCGTTACGAACGTTGTCTGCCGGATCATTTTCCAGCAGGTGCGCGGCATCGGCCAACCAGGCTTCGGCATCAAAGCCGGCACCGGTGCAACTGCGTCCGAGCAACAGCCCGTGCAGTTCGGCAGGGGATACAGGATGCCCGTTGCTGCTGAGCAAAGTGGCGAAAGCGGTGTACGGCGAATTGGTATTGGGCATGGGCAACTAGGCGCCAGACGGCGCAATGACTAGAATGAAGACCTTGTATCCTAGCACCGGCAGGCGCGCCAAGACCATCGACGCGGCCAACTCGGGGCAGGCCGGGGCATAAACCGGGCAACCACCCGCCAGACCGAATCGAGTGGCAACCAATGCAAGAGAACGATCTGCAAACGCTGATGGGCCGATTCGAACTGCTGATTGAGCGGGTCGAGCAACTAAAACGGCAAAACGCACTCCTAATAGCTCAGGAAAAGTCCTGGCGCGAGGAGCGCGCCCACCTCATCGAAAAAAACGAAATCGCCCGGCGTAAGGTCGAATCGATGATTTTGCGACTCAAGGCCCTGGAGCAAGACTCATGAGTTCAAGCAATAGCGTCACCGTTCAGATCCTCGACAAAGAATATTCGATCATCTGTCCGCCCGAAGAGCGCAGCAACCTAGTCAGCGCAGCGCGCTACCTGGATGGCAAGATGCGCGAAATCCGCAGCAGCGGCAAAGTCATTGGCGCCGACCGGATCGCGGTGATGGCTGCGCTGAACATCACCCACGACCTGCTGCACAACCAGGAACGCCCTGAAGTGCCAACGGGTGCCAGCCGTGAACAGGTGCGCGACCTGCTGGAACGAGTCGATCAGGCCCTGACCGACGATGCGGATACAAAACCCCGTTGAGTTTCAGTATACTGGCGCCACTCCCTGGAGTGCTTGCCAGTCGGTCATGTCCCTGAGCCGATACGCACAACCACGGGGGTTGCACGTTGGGGCCGGTGTGCATGTCCGCTTGACGGAAAGCCTGAACGCCTCCTGCAATCTCCACCTTGAACTTTCGGGTTCAAGGGCTACACCGACAGCGGTTCGTCGGGGAGCCTGAATTACCTTTGTTCGCGTCACACGCGTGCAATCGAGCTGTCGCCTTCGGCGACAGCCCTCTCTGGGAACGCCCGTGCCATGACCGACACCGCGCCGCTCACCCGCCCCCAACTTCGCCGCCTGTTACGAGATGCCCGTCGCGCCCTGAGCCCAGCCGAGCAACGCCAGGCTGCGCGTGGACTGTACCGGCAACTGGCCCAGCATCCACTGTTTCGCCGCGCCAGGCACATCGCCCTGTATTTGCCCAATGATTGCGAGATCGACCCCCGCCTGTTGTTGCGCGAAGCTCAGCGGCGCGGCAAGCGCACCTACTTACCGGTGCTGCAGGCTTGGCCAAGAAGCAAAATGGTCTTTCAACGCATCGAACACGGCGAAAAATTGCGCCCCAACCGCTTTCGCATCCCCGAGCCACACATCAGCTTGGCGCGGCAACGACCAATCTGGGCACTGGACCTGATCCTGCTGCCATTGGTGGGATTCGACGAGGTGGGTGGCCGACTGGGCATGGGCGGTGGCTTCTACGATCGAAGCCTGGCCTATCAGGCCCGCCGAAAGGCGTGGAAAAAGCCTTTGCTGCTGGGGCTGGCACATGAATGCCAAAAGGTCGAACGACTGGCCCAAGCCAGTTGGGATGTACCACTACAAGGAACGGTCTCGGACCGTGGCTGGTACCTGGCGCCTGGCTAAGAGGCGCAAGCACAGCGATCAACGCTGTTGCGAATTGACCGGCATCTCATAAGGAGCGTCGAGCTTGCGCTCCCATAGGCTTTGCGCATAACCGGTAGTGACCACACCCAAACCGAACAAAAATACCAAAATCCAGAGCAAGTCCGGTTTGCGATTCATCGATTGCCCCCCTCAGGCAAACTGATCACGTGTCAGCAACATTTTTATGGGTTGCAGCAGCGTCAAGCTTAAAATGGGCGCATTCTCCGACAACGCGCGTCGACACGCAAACCTTGACGCCAACCGACTGTCGGTTTCATGCAACAGGTTATTTCAAATTTTGTCAGGAGCAGCACCCATGGCCTATTGGCTGATGAAATCCGAGCCCGATGAACTCTCGATCAAGGATCTGGCACGCTTGAAACAGGCGCGCTGGGACGGTGTTCGTAACTATCAGGCACGCAATTTCCTGCGCACCATGGCAGTGGGTGACCAATTTTTCTTCTACCACTCCAGCTGCCCCGAGCCCGGCATTGCCGGTATCGCCAAGATCAGTGCCGCCGCCTACCCCGACCCGACAGCCCTGGACCCGCAAAGCCACTATTTCGACGCCAAAGCCAATGAAGACAAAAACCCTTGGAGCGCCGTCGACGTTGCTCACGTAGAGACTTTCAGCAAGATCTTGGGCCTGGGATACCTCAAGCAACAGACCGCCCTGGCCGAACTACCCCTGGTACAGAAAGGCAGTCGCCTGTCAGTGATGCCGGTGACTCCCGAACAATGGGCTGCGGTACTCGCCTTACGCTAAACAGCGTAGGATTGCGGACTGATTGACCAATATCAACGCGCCAGGATCGGTGCCACGTCACACTCTGACGTGAATGCAGCAGGATGCAGACTGATGAGCCAACATACCCCAAAACTGTTCGCTGGCGCCTTGATCGCCCTGCTTCTGGCTGCGGGCGGCCTGGGCTACTGGAAATCCCTGCACGATCGCTTGCCCGACGGCCTGAGCATGGGCAACGGCCGGCTCGAAGCCACTGAAGTGCAGATCGCCACCAAGATTCCTGGACGCCTGGCCGAAGTACTGGCCGATGAAGGTGACAAGGTTACTCAGGGCCAACTTTTAGCCCGTATCGACACCCGCACCCTCGAGGCCCAGCGTAACCAGGCTGAGGCAGAAGTACTGCGCGCCCAGGAAAACTACTCTGCCGCCCAGGCCAACGTGCAACTGCGCCAAAGCGAACTGCTACTGGCCAGCCAGGAACTCAAGCGCGTACGGGAAATTTTCCTGCGCAAATACGCCAGCCAACAATTGCTCGACCAGCAGCAAGCACGTTATGACACGGCCAACTCTGCAGTCGTCGCCGCACGTGCTCAACTGGCAGCCATCAAGGCCGCCATCGGTGCCGCCCAGGCTCAAGTCGCCCAACTCACCAGTGAAATCGACGACAGCAGCCTACGTGCGCCGATCAACGGCATCATTCAGTTGCGCCTGGCCGAGCCCGGTGAAGTCCTTGGCGCGGGTGGGCGGGTATTGATGCTGATCGACCCCAATGACCAGTACATGAACCTCTACCTGCCAGCGTCGACCAGCGGTCGGCTGACCGTCGGCGATCAGGCCCGAGTAGTGCTCGATGCCCTGCCGGAAAAGGCTCTGCCAGCGAAGATTGCCTTTGTGGCTGCCAAAGCTCAGTTCACGCCAAAACAAGTGGAAACCCGCGACGAACGGCAAAAGCTGGTGTTTCGGGTCAAGCTGCGCCTAACCGAACCCAGCGCCGTGCCGCAAGCCAAGCCTGGCATGCCAGGCGCAGGCTACGTGCGCACCGCTGAAGTGGACTGGCCGGCCAACCTGCAATGAACGCACTGGCGCTGCAGGCCGAGGGTATCAGCCATCGTTATGGCAAGCTGGGCGCCCTGCAGGACATCACCTTCAATCTGCCTGCGGGCACTCGCTGCGGCCTGATCGGCCCGGATGGAGCCGGCAAATCCAGCCTGCTCGGTCTGATTGCCGGGGTGAAAAAACTGCAAAACGGTGAGCTCTCAGTGCTCGGCGGCTCAATCCGCAAGCGCCGCCACCGCAATAGCCTATACCCGCGTATCGCCTTTATGCCTCAGGGGCTGGGCAACAACCTCTACCCCGAGTTGTCGATCCGCGAAAACATCCGTTTCTTCGCTACCCTGTTCGGTCTCAGCGCGGTGGAATGCGAGCGGCGCATGCACAACCTGCTGCTAGCCACCGACCTCGAACGCTTTGCCGAGCGACCTGCCGGCAAGTTGTCCGGTGGCATGAAGCAGAAGCTCGGATTGTGCTGTGCCCTGATCCACGAACCGGACTTGTTGATCCTCGACGAGCCAACAACAGGTGTAGACCCATTGTCACGCCGACGTTTTTGGGAACTCGTGGAGCAGGTCCGCAAGGATCGACCGCAGTTGACCCTGTTGGTAGCCACGGCGTACATGGAGGAGGCCGAGCAGTTTGAACACTGCCTGATGCTCGATCGCGGCAAATTAATTGCCTCAGGGCTTAGCGCCGAACTTGCCGGCGTCACCGCCAGCGGCAAGCTGGATGACGCCTTCACTCATTACCAAGGCGACAGTGCACACGCCGCGCAACCCCTGCAGATTCCTCCGCGCCCTGACGGCGACACGACGATTGCGATCGAAGCGCATGAACTGACCCTGCGCTTCGGGGATTTCACTGCGGTGAACAAGGTCAGCTTCGCCATCGGTCGCGGTGAAATCTTCGGCTTTCTCGGCTCCAACGGCTGCGGCAAGACCACTACCATGAAAGTGCTCACCGGATTGATGCCGGCCAGCGAAGGCAGCGCCACCCTGCTGGGTCGACCCGTGGACGCCAAAGACCTGGCCACGCGCAAGCGGGTCGGTTTCATGTCGCAGAGTTTCTCGCTGTATGGCGAGCTGAGCGTGCGCCAGAACCTGGAACTGCACGCCCGACTGTTCGATCTGCCCAAGGCTGACAGCGCACCGCGTATCGCCGAGCTGATCGAGCGCTTTGACCTCGGCGCAATCGCCGACCAGCAATCCGGGGCCTTGCCGTTGGGCCTGCGCCAACGCCTGTCATTGGCGGTGGCAGTCCTGCACCGGCCTGAAGTGCTGATCCTCGACGAACCGACTTCGGGGGTCGACCCGGCTGCCCGTGATGACTTTTGGCGCTTGCTGATCGAACTGTCACGGGATCAAGGGGTGACTATCTTCCTCTCCACCCACTTCATGAACGAGGCGCTGCGTTGTGACCGCATCAGCCTGATGCACGCCGGTAAGGTATTGGCTTGCGACACACCTGCCGCACTCCAGCAGCAGTTCGCCGGCGCCACCCTGGAAGACGCATTTGTCACCTGTCTTGAACAAGCCCAAGGTACGAGCGAAACGTCTGCCGCTACAAAGCAACTGGATGCACCCGCCGCGACAGTGCCACTGTTGATGTCCCAGGGTTTCAGCATCAGACGCCTGTTCGCCGTGGCTACCCGCGAAGGCAAAGAGTTGCTGCGTGACAAAGTTCGCTTGGCCTTCGCCCTGCTCGGCGCCTTGTTCATGATGGTGATCTTCGGCTACGGCATTTCGCTGGATGTGGAAAACCTCGCGTTCGCCGTCTACGACCAGGATCAGACCCCACAAAGCAGGGCTTACCTTGAAGCCTTCCGCGGCTCACGCTATTTCGCCGAACAACCACCCATTCGCGATTCGGCACAGTTGCATAAGCGTCTGCAGCGTTCAGAAATCAAATTGGCCCTGGAGATCCCACCCGGGTTTGCTCGCGACCTGCACGCCGGACGCCAGCCAGTGGTGGCCGCCTGGCTCGACGGCGGCATGCCGTTTCGCGCCGAGACCAGCCGCAACTACGTCGAAGCCGTGCACCAGGCCAACCTTGAGCAATTGGCGGCGCTGAGCAGCCAGGCACTCCCCGGACAAACACCGGTACGCCTGGAGACCCGCTTTCGCTACAACCAAGATGTGGTCAGCGTCAATGCTATCGGCCCGGGGGTGATGGCGCTGATCCTCGCCTTCATTCCCGCCATGCTCACGGCCTTGGGTATCGTTCGCGAGAAAGAACTGGGCTCGATCACCAACTTTTATGCTACGCCACTGACCCGCCTGGAGTTCCTGCTCGGCAAGCAGGCGCCGTACCTGGCCATCAGCCTGGTCAATCTGGCCTTGCTAGTGGCAATGAACCGCTGGCTGTTTGGTGTGCCGTTCAAAGGTAGCGCCGTGGCACTGGCCTGTGGTGGGCTGTTGTACCTGCTGGCAACCACCAGCCTGGGCCTGCTGATCTCCGCCTTCACCCGCACGCAAATTGCCGCGATCCTCGGCACCATGATCATCACCAGCCTGCCGACCATCCAATTCTCCGGGCTGATCGTACCGCGCTCCTCACTCGATGGCTCGGCTGCGCTGATGGGGCAACTGTTCCCGGCTGGCTACTTTCTCGATATCGCCGTCGGCACCTTCACCAAGGCGCTGAGTCTGCGTGAGCTATGGCCGCAGTGCCTGGCGCTGCTGGGTTTCTTCCTCGGTTTCACCGGCCTGAGCCTGGCCATGCTGAAGAAGCAGGAGGTCTGATGCATCGTTTGGCACACACCCTGCGCCTGGGCCTGAAGGAACTGACCAGTCTGCGCCACGACAGCGTACTGCTGCTGTTTCTGCTCTATGCCTTCAGCGTGGCGATCTACATGCCGGCAGCGGGATCGATCATCGGCGTGCACAATGCCAGCGTGGCAGTAATCGACGAAGACCACAGCATGGTTTCGCGCAAGCTCGCCGAAGCCCTGCAGCCACCCGAGTTCCAGCCTGCAGTGCCGCTCGCCTACGATCAGCTGGACCAGGCCATGGACAGCGGCCTGTACACATTCGTGATCAATATACCGGTGAATTTTCAAAGCGACTTGCTGGCCGGACGTTCGCCGGAACTGCAGGTCAATGTCGACGCCACGGCCATGAGCCAGGCGTTCATGGGCGCCGGCTACATTGGACGAATCTTCGAACGCGAGTTGCTCGACTATGCCAACCAGGGTTCTGCCGCAGCCAACATCCCGGCGCTGATCAGCCCAAGGGCACTCTTCAACCCGAACCTGGAAGGCGGCTGGTTTCTGGCGGTAATCCAGATCGTCAACAACATCACCATCCTGGCGATTGTTCTCACCGGCACCGCTCTATTGCGCGAACGTGAACATGGCACCCTCGATCACCTGCTGGTGCTGCCACTGACAGCGCTGGAGATCATGCTGGCAAAAATCGGCAGCAATGCCCTAGTGGTGGTGCTGTGCACTTGGATATCGCTGGAGGTGGTGGTCAAAGGCGCCCTGGGCGTCCCGCTAGCAGGCTCGCTGAGCTTGTTCCTGGCGGTTACCGCGCTGTACCTGTTTGCCAGTACTGCACTGGGAATTTTTCTCGCCACCCTGGCGCGCTCGACCCCGCAATTCGGCCTGCTGGCGATTCCGGTGATCATCCCCATGCTCTTGCTGTCCGGGGGCAGTACACCGCTAGACAGCATGCCGCAATGGCTACAGTGGGTAATGCAGCTATCGCCTTCGACCCACTTTGTCAGCCTCAGCGCTGCGATCCTGTTCCGCGACGCCGGCCTGACGGTAGTCTGGCCGGATCTTCTGGCGCTGACCGCCATTGGCCTGGCGTTCTTTGCTATTGCCTTGAGACGTTTCCGCAGCAGCCTGACATCCTGATTACTGCACAATCAGGTTGTTGAACAGCAGGTCATCAACCAGCGGCTTGCCTTCTTCGTTCTCCAACACTTGTTGGACCTGCTTCAGGGCTTCCTGACGCAGCTTTTCCTTGGCCTCGACATTACTCATGCTTTCCAGGTTCTGCTGGGTGAACAGCGCCACCAGTTGATTGCGGATCAGCGGTTCATGGTGCTTGACCGCAGTCGCCGCCACATCGCTGTTTACCCGCAGGGCAACGTCGGCTTTGTACACGCGCAGCTTCGGGCCGCCATCCAGGGCATAGTTGCCAACGAAGGGTGGGCTCAGGGAAATGTAGGAGACCTTCGGTTCCCCTTCCTTGGCTTCTTCGGCCATGGCCGCCATCGGCAGCATCAGCGCCAGTACCATCAAGATCCACGCTTTCACGAATTCGCTCCTCAAACAGTTGGCGCCAGCATACCCAGCGCACCGGTCAAACCCAAGCCCGGGCTTATGTCGGCCTATCAGGACGGGCCATGCTCGTTGACCCGGCACCTGACCCACCTACACTTATCGGCCACTACGCGCAAAGGAATAGTCCCGATGAAAGCAGTGTTGTGCAAAACCCTGGGCCCGGCTCAGGGCTTGGTCCTGGAAGAGGTCGCCAGCCCCGTAGCAAAAAAGAACGAGATTCTCCTCGATGTGCATGCGGCCGGGGTCAACTTTCCCGACACACTGATCATCGAGGGCAAGTATCAGTTCAAGCCATCACTGCCCTTCTCTCCCGGTGGCGAAGCTGCCGGCGTCGTCAGCGCGGTGGGTGAAAAGGTCACCAATCTCAAAGTCGGTGACCGGGTCATGGCCCTGACCGGCTGGGGGAGTTTTGCCGAACAGGTGGCAGTACCCGCCTACAACGTGCTGCCAATTCCTGAGCAAATGGACTTCACCCGTGCAGCCGCCTTTGGCATGACTTACGGCACCTCGATGCATGCTCTGCAGCAACGCGGCCAGCTCAAGGCCGGCGAAACCCTGCTGGTGCTGGGTGCGTCGGGCGGTGTCGGATTAGCGGCAGTGGAAATCGGCAAGGCCATGGGCGCACGGGTGATCGCTGCTGCCAGCAGCGCCGAAAAACTCGCTGTCGCCAAGGCCGCTGGCGCCGATGAGCTGATCAACTACAGCGAACACAGCCTCAAGGACGAGATCAAGCGCCTAACCGGCGGCAATGGTGCTGACGTGATCTACGATCCAGTCGGCGGCGACCTGTTCGATCAAGCAGTGCGTGGCATTGCCTGGAACGGCCGTCTGCTGGTGGTGGGCTTTGCCAGTGGGCGCATCCCGGAGTTGCCAGTGAACCTGGCGTTACTCAAAGGTGCCGCGGTGCTCGGAGTATTCTGGGGCGCATTCGCCCAGCGCCAGCCGGAGGATAACGCGGCGAACTTCAAGCAACTGTTCGCCTGGTTCGCCGAGGGCAAGCTCAAGCCACTGGTGTCACAGACCTTCCCGCTGAGTGAAGCGGGCGCGGCTATTGATATGCTCGGTCAGCGCAAGGCCGTGGGCAAATTGGTGGTGACCACGCGCTGATCAGCGTTGTAGCCGCTGCCGTCAAGCTGCGATTGGACGCGAAGCGAACACGTTGTTACGGCGCAGAGAAATGATTTTGTTGTGGCGGCGGTAATGCATGGCAGCGCCGAAACCGGGCCTCCAGGTTACGATCCGGCATGGCATGACTGCGCAAGGCCTGAAGGGTTTGCTCGACATAGTCGCGGGTGCTGCCATACCGCCCCTTGGCATTGGCGAAGATCTGACTGAGCAGATCATCCGGCAGGTTACCCGCATAGCACGGCAAGTGCCGCTCCAGCACAAATCCCAGGGCCTGGACCTTGCTGCCATCTTCGAGACGGCAATTGAGCCAATGGGGACGATAGGCCGGGTAAGGCATCTCACGTTGCCACAAGGCCAACAGCGAGTCTTCCAGGCGCTCCTGTGGCAAGCGATAGGCAAAGCCACTGCAAGAACCACCTCGGTCCAGACCAAAGACCAGGCCCGGGCACTCTGGGGTACCCCGATGTTCGTGGGACCACAGGTACAGGCCGCGGTGATAGCCATGCACTCGAGCCCGCCGACGCTCTTCGGCATTGCATTCCGGCCGCCAGATCAGCGAACCGTAGGCAAACAGCCAGACCGGGCCACCCTGATGCCGGGACATGGTGTGGTGAACCGAAAGTTGAAGTTGCTCGCGAGACAGTTGTTGTCCGAAGTCGAGCAACGGAGGATAGGCCACATTCAAGGATGCAGTTTCAATTGCCGACATAGCTGCCGCCAGGATTCCTCGTGAACTACTGAAGTGAGTTACTGTAAACGAATACGTTACCCGCGTACTTACCGTACGGCAGATTACGTATTGAACACAAGCCTCACCACACCCCGGAGGCGCCCTAGCTCGAGGCTTTGCGCCAACAACCGGGTGTTGTTTCAAGTGTAGCGAAAGTTATTTACCTTGCTGGCAATAATAATCGTCTTATGCCGCGCACCCACAGTCTGGGTTATTAAAGCGGGCACGCTATTGCAGCGTGCCTTATTCCGTCACTCGCTACGAGGTGCATAAGCGAATACATCGGCGCGCATCTGGTGAGCGTCCATTCCCGCTTCAACCAGTGCATCGAGGGTGGCATAAATCATATTGGGCGAACCGCTGGCATAAACATGCACACCCGCCAGATCGTTCAAGTCCTCGCAGACCGCCTCATGCAGCATCCCGCAGCGCCCTTCCCAACCACACAGATCGCTGACGACCTTGTGCAGGTATAGGTTCGGCAATTGCTCCCACTCGGCCCAATGCTCGATCTGGTAGAAGTCCTCGGGAAGGCGAACGCCCCAATACAGGTGGACCGGATGCTTGAAGCCTTGCGCTCGGCAATGTTCGAGCAGGCTGTGCATTTGCGCCATACCGGTACCCGCAGCAATCAGCACCAGCGGACCGTCAGGCAACTCGGCCAGATGCGTATCGCCAAAGGGCATCTCCAGACGCGCCATACCGTTGCGTTGCAATTGAGCGATCAATTCCACCGCACTGTTCTCGCGGGCCAGCACGTGCAGCTCGATGTCGCGCCCGCTGTGGGGTGCTGAAGCCAGGGAGAACGCCGCCTTGTCGCCACTTTCGCGTTCAATCATCAGGTACTGCCCGGCGTGATAACGCGGCGGTTTACCAGCGGGCGCCCGCAGGCGCACCCGCCAGACGTCACCACCGACCTCAACGCACTCGCTCAACTGACAGGCCAGTGTCCGTACCGGCAACTCGCCCAAGGCGAGCACGCCATCCCACAACAAGACGCAGTCCTCCAGTGGCTCGGCGATGCAGGTGAACAGTTCGCCGTGATCACGCTCCTGCCCTTCCTGACGCACCCGCCCTTCAACCAGCAGCGCAGCGCAGACATGGCAATTGCCATTGCGGCAACTCTGCGGACAGTCGTAGCCCAGGCGCCGCGCCCCATCGAGAATCCTTTCTCCGGGGTTGAGCACCAACACCGCCCCGGACGGCTGCAAGGTTACCTGCATTTAGTCTATTCCCAACTGATTCCACAGCTCATCGATCCGCCGGGTGACAGCTTCATCCTTGACGATGACCCGTCCCCATTCGCGGGTGGTTTCCCCTGGCCACTTGTTCGTCGCATCCAGGCCCATCTTCGAACCCAGGCCGGAAATGGGCGAGGCAAAGTCCAGGTAGTCGATCGGGGTGTTCTCGATCATCACCGTGTCGCGCTTGGGGTCCATGCGCGTGGTAATCGCCCAGATCACATCATTCCAGTCGCGGGCATTGATGTCGTCGTCTGTGACAATAACGAACTTGGTGTACATGAACTGTCGCAAAAACGACCAGACCCCGAGCATGACGCGCTTGGCGTGCCCCGGATACTGCTTCTTCATGGTCACCACCGCCATGCGGTAGGAACAACCTTCCGGCGGCAGGTAGAAGTCAGTGATCTCCGGGAACTGCTTCTGCAGGATCGGCACGAACACTTCGTTTAGCGCCACACCGAGAATTGCCGGCTCATCTGGTGGCCGACCGGTGTAGGTACTGTGATAGATCGGCTTTTGCCGGTGAGTGATGCGCTCCACGGTAAACACCGGGAAGCTGTCCACTTCATTGTAGTAGCCGGTATGGTCGCCATACGGACCTTCCGGTGCCATCTCACCGGGATGAATCACCCCTTCGAGGATGATTTCAGCGGTGGCTGGCACCTGCAGATCATTGCCCCGGCACTTGACCAGCTCGGTACGATTGCCGCGCAACAGGCCAGCGAACGCGTACTCGGATAATGTGTCCGGCACCGGGGTGACAGCGCCGAGAATAGTCGCCGGGTCTGCACCCAAGGCGACCGAGACCGGGAACGGCTGGCCAGGGTGCTTTTCGCACCACTCACGATAGTCCAGGGCACCGCCACGGTGGCTGAGCCAGCGCATGATGACCTTGTTGCGACCTATCACCTGCTGGCGATAGATCCCCAGGTTCTGACGCTCTTTGTTTGGCCCGCGGGTCACGGTCAGGCCCCAGGTAATCAGCGGCGCAACGTCGCCCGGCCAGCAATGCTGCACCGGCAGCATGCCCAGGTCGACGTCTTCACCTTCAATGATCACCTCGTGACAGGCTGCATCCTTGACCACTTTCGGCGCCATGGACACTACCTTCTTGAAGATCGGCAGCTTCGACCAGGCATCCTTGAGGCCCTTGGGTGGCTCCGGCTCCTTGAGAAACGCCAGCAGCTTGCCGATTTCACGCAGCTCGCTGACCGACTCGGCGCCCATGCCCATGGCCACCCGCTCCGGGGTGCCAAACAGGTTACCAAGCACCGGAATATCAAAGCCTGTGGGCTTTTCAAACAACAGCGCTGGACCTTTGGCGCGCAGCGTGCGGTCGCAGACTTCAGTCATTTCCAGAACTGGAGAAATCGGAACCTGGATGCGCTTGAGTTCGCCGCGCTGTTCCAGGCCACGGATAAAGTCGCGCAAATCGCGATACTGCATGCAAAAGCCTCGTATTCGCCGAGCCGGTCGGGGGAGCAAAGTGTAGCGCCTAACCCGGCCAGCCAGAATAGCCAAAGTACAGATAGCAAAAAGCCGGGTTGCCCCGGCTTCTGCTGCACAGCGCAACCGCTTACTTGCGCTTCATCGACAAGAAGAACTCGTCGTTGGTCTTGGTCTGCTTGAGCTTGTCGATCAGGAACTCAATGGCCGCGACTTCATCCATCGGGTGCAGCAGCTTGCGCAGGATCCACATGCGCTGCAGCTCGTCGTCGGCAGTCAGCAGCTCTTCGCGACGGGTGCCCGAACGGTTGATATTGATGGCCGGGAAGACGCGCTTCTCGGCGATCTTGCGGTCCAGCGGCAGCTCCATGTTACCGGTGCCCTTGAACTCTTCGTAGATCACTTCGTCCATCTTCGAGCCGGTTTCTACCAGCGCGGTGGCGATAATGGTCAGCGAGCCGCCTTCTTCGATGTTACGCGCAGCACCGAAGAAACGCTTTGGCTTCTCTAGGGCGTGGGCATCAACACCACCGGTCAGCACCTTGCCGGAGCTCGGGATCACGGTGTTGTAGGCACGTGCCAGACGGGTGATCGAGTCGAGCAGGATGACCACGTCTTTTTTGTGTTCGACCAGGCGCTTAGCCTTCTCGATGACCATTTCCGCAACCTGCACGTGGCGGGTTGGTGGCTCGTCGAACGTCGAAGCAACCACTTCGCCGCGCACGGTGCGCTGCATTTCGGTCACTTCTTCCGGGCGCTCGTCGATCAGCAGAACGATCAGGTGGCACTCGGGGTTGTTACGGGTGATGTTGGCCGCGATGTTCTGCAGCATGATGGTCTTGCCCGCTTTTGGCGGAGCGACGATCAGGCCACGCTGACCTTTACCGATCGGGGCGCACAGATCGATTACCCGGCCGGTGAGGTCTTCGGTGGAACCGTTACCGGCTTCCATCTTCAGGCGCTCGTTAGGGAACAGCGGCGTCAGGTTTTCGAACAGAATCTTGTTCTTCGCGTTTTCCGGCCGGTCGAAGTTGATGGTGTCGACTTTGAGCAGGGCGAAGTAACGCTCGCCTTCTTTTGGCGGGCGGATCTTACCAACGATGGTGTCGCCGGTACGCAGGTTGAAGCGACGGATCTGGCTTGGCGAGACATAGATGTCGTCAGGGCCGGCCAGGTAAGAGGCATCAGCCGAGCGCAGGAAGCCGAAGCCGTCCTGGAGAATCTCCAGCACGCCGTCACCGGAGATTTCCTCGCCGCTTTTCGCATGCTTTTTCAACAGGGAGAAAATCACATCTTGCTTGCGCGAACGGGCCATATTTTCTATGCCCATCTGTTCGGCCATTTCGAGCAGATCGGTAATCGGCTTTTGCTTGAGTTCAGTCAGGTTCATAAGGGGAGTGACGTAATCATGTAAGAAGGGGGAATTAAGCTTCTGGCTTAATGAAGCCGCGCCGCAAAGAAGGCGACAGGATCGCGTACTGATTCGAATTAGGGATGCGTCGGCGACGGCGTGCAGAGGGCACCGAAAAATCAGTGCGAGGCCGAATGTAACACCTGCTTTTTCTGGCGTCTAGTCACCCGATAAAGAAAAGCCCCGGCGAATGCGGGGCTTTTTTCACTCAGATATTGGCATCCAGGAAGGCTGCCAGCTGAGACTTGGACAGTGCGCCGACCTTGGTGGCCTCGACGTTGCCGTTCTTGAACAGCATCAGCGTCGGGATGCCACGCACGCCGTGCTTGGCCGGGGTTTCCTGGTTATCGTCGATGTTCAGCTTAGCGACGGTCAGTTTGCCCTCGTAGGTAGCGGCGATATCGTCCAGAACTGGCGCGATCATTTTGCAAGGGCCGCACCATTCAGCCCAATAGTCGACCAGCACCGGGCCTTCAGCCTTCAGGACTTCGGCTTCGAAGGTGGCGTCAGTGACGTGTTTGATAAGATCGCTGCTCATGGAAGTCTCCAAGGTCGTAAGCAAAAAAACGTGGCCCATCATAGCTGCACCGGCGACTTACAGGAAGCCGCCGACGATTGAGTGTAACTATAGTTGTGCATGACCGCTCATATCACCGCTGTCACGGGAAAGTCATATTTCCTCAATCAACCTGCCCTATATCAAGCCTTGCTAAGCTGCGCGTTGGCGTCAGCCTTGGATCGTGGCAGGATTGCCGGGTTATCGACCGAGAAGCCATGATCATGCCGCAAAACACAGCCAAGAATCTGTCCTTGATTGCTGCCATCGACCTGGGCTCCAACAGCTTCCATATGGTTGTGGCCAAGGCCCACCATACCGAGATCCGCATTCTTGAGCGGCTTGGGGAAAAGGTGCAACTGGCCGCAGGCATCAACGAAGAGCGCCAACTCAACGAAGAGTCGATGCAGCGCGGTCTGGACTGCCTCAAGCGCTTCGCCCAGCTGATCAGCGGCATGCCCGACGGCGCTGTGCGCATCGTTGGCACCAACGCCCTGCGTGAAGCGCGTAACCGCGGCGAATTCATCCGCCGCGCCGAAGAAATTCTCGGCCATCCGGTAGAAGTCATTTCCGGCCGTGAGGAAGCCCGCCTGATTTATCTCGGCGTATCCCACACCTTGGCCGATACCCCTGGTAAACGCCTGGTTGCCGACATTGGTGGCGGCAGTACCGAGTTCATCATTGGCCAGCGCTTTGAGCCGCTGCTGCGCGAGAGCCTGCAGATGGGCTGCGTCAGCTACACCCAACGTTACTTCCGTGACGGCAAGATCACCCCGGCACGTTATGCACAAGCCTATACGGCTGCGCGCCTGGAGCTGATGAGCATTGAAAATGCCCTGCACCGCTTGACCTGGGACGAAGCCATTGGCTCTTCCGGGACTATCCGTGCCATCGGCCTGGCGCTCAAATCAGGCGGCATGGGGAGCGGCGAGGTCAATGCCGAAGGTCTGGCTTGGCTCAAACGCAAGCTGTTCAAGCTTGGCGATACCGACAAGATCGACTTCGACGGCGTCAAACCAGACCGTCGGGCGATCTTCCCGGCAGGCCTGGCAATCATGGAAGCGATTTTCGACGCCCTCGAACTGCAGCGCATGGATCACTGCGACGGCGCCCTGCGCGAAGGCGTGCTTTATGACCTGCTCGGTCGCCATCACCATGAAGACGTGCGCGAACGCACCCTGAGCTCGCTGATGGAGCGTTATCACGTCGACCAGGGCCAAGCTGCCCGGGTCGAGCGCAAAGCCCTCCACGCCTTCGACCAGGTGGCCAAGGCCTGGGACCTGGAAGACGGGATCTGGCGGGAACTGCTTGGTTGGGCGGCCAAGGTGCATGAAGTGGGCCTGGATATCGCTCACTACCACTACCACAAGCACGGCGCCTACCTGATCGAGCACTCGGACTTGTCAGGTTTCTCTCGCGAAGACCAGCAGATGCTTGCACTGTTGGTGCGCGGCCACCGCCGCAATATCCCCAAAGACAAGTTTGCCGAGTTCGGCGAAGAAGGCACCAAGCTGATTCGCCTGTGCGTATTGCTGCGCTTTGCGATCCTGTTCCACCACATCCGTGGCACCCAGCAGATGCCGACGGTCACCCTGCACGCTGCTGGGGACAGCCTTGACGTTGAATTCCCAGCCGGTTGGCTGGAACAGAATCAGCTGACCCAGGCCGACTTCGGCCTGGAGGCTGAGTGGCTGACCCGGGTCGGCTTCGTCCTCAGCGTACGCTGAGGACCGGGTTGCTCAGGCGCTCAAGCAGAGTCGCCTGGGCACTGCGCGGGTTCTGGTTGCCGGTCGGCGTGCTGCGCACATAGCGCCCGTCCGGTTGCAGGATCCAGGCGTGGGTGTTGTCAGTCAGGTACCCTTCCAGTTCCTTCTTCACGCGCAGAATCAGCTTCTTGCCTTCGACCGGGAAGCAGGTCTCGACGCGCTTGTCGAGGTTGCGCTCCATCCAGTCAGCACTGGAGAGGAACATCTGCTCTTCGCCGCCGTTGAGGAAGTAGAACACCCGCGTGTGCTCCAGGAAGCGACCGATGATCGAGCGCACCTGAATATTGTGCGACACCCCGGCAATCCCCGGCCGCAAGCAGCACATGCCGCGCACCACCAGGTCAATGCGCACGCCTGACTGACTGGCCTTGTACAAGGCGCGGATGATCTTCGGATCGGTCAGCGAGTTGAACTTGGCGATGATATGCGCAGGCTTGCCCTCAAGGGCAAACTGGGTTTCCCGCGCGATCATGTCGAGCATGCCCTTCTTCAGGGTAAACGGCGCGTGCAGCAGCTTCTTCATGCGCAAGGTCTTGCCCATGCCAATCAGCTGACTGAACAACTTACCGACGTCTTCGCACAAGGCATCGTCGGACGTCAGCAGGCTATAGTCGGTGTACAGGCGGGCGTTACCGGCGTGGTAGTTACCGGTCCCCAGGTGCGCATAGCGCACGATCTCGCCGGCTTCGCGACGCAGGATCAGCATCATCTTGGCGTGGGTCTTGAAGCCAACCACGCCGTAAATCACCACCGCACCAGCAGCCTGCAGACGGCTGGCCAGTTGCAGGTTGGATTCTTCGTCGAAACGCGCGCGCAATTCGATC
Source organism: Pseudomonas sp. S06B 330 (assembly GCF_002845275.2). NCBI lineage: Bacteria > Pseudomonadati > Pseudomonadota > Gammaproteobacteria > Pseudomonadales > Pseudomonadaceae > Pseudomonas > Pseudomonas tussilaginis. The sequence continues at coordinate 5,581,670 of NZ_CP088149.1, forward strand.
ACCGCAGTGACCTCTTTACCGTTACGTGCGGCATCAACCAGCGCGTCGACGATCTCCGAGTTGGCACCACTGCGGTACAAGGTCTGGCGCACAGCCAGAACGTGTGGGTCCTTCGCGGCCTGGCGCAGCAGATCGACCACCGGGGTGAACGACTCAAAGGGGTGCATGAGCAGGATGTCCTGCTTGCCCACCACGCTGAAAATGTTCTCGGCGTTCTGCAGCAGCTTGGGAATTGCTGGCGTGAACGGGGTGTATTGCAACTCGGGGTGGCTATCCAGGCCGGTAATGCTGAACAGCCGGGTCAGGTTGACTGGGCCATTGACCTGGTACAGCTCACTTTCGCTCAGGCTGAACTGCTTGAGCAGATAGTCCGAGAGGTGTTTAGGGCAGGTATCGGCCACTTCCAGGCGCACCGCATCGCCATAACGGCGCGAGAACAGCTCGCCTCGCAGGGCCCGGGCCAGGTCTTCGACATCTTCGGAGTCCAGTGCCAGGTCGGCGTTACGAGTCAGACGGAACTGGTAGCAGCCCTTGACCTTCATGCCCTGGAACAGGTCATCGGCGTGGGCGTGGATCATCGACGACAAGAAGACATAGTTATCGCCCGGGCCACCGACGTCTTCCGGCACCTTGATCACCCGTGGCAACAGGCGTGGGGCCGGAATGATCGCCAGACCCGAGTCGCGGCCGAAGGCATCCACGCCTTCCAGCTCAACGATGAAGTTCAGACTCTTGTTCACCAGCAATGGGAACGGGTGCGTCGGATCGAGACCGATCGGGGTGATGATCGGTGCGATCTCGTCACGGAAGAAGCGGCGCACCCAAGTTTTGAGTTTGGTGTTCCAGTGGCGACGACGGATGAAGCGGATCTGGTGCTTTTCCAGTTCCGGCAGCAACACATCGTTGAGGATCGCGTATTGACGATCAACTTCGCTGTGTACCACTTCACTGATCCGTGCCAATGCCTGGTGCGGCTGCAGGCCGTCAGCGCCGGCCTGCTCACGGGCAAAGGTGATCTGCTTCTTCAGGCCCGCCACACGAATTTCGAAGAACTCATCCAGGTTACTGGAGAAGATCAGCAAGAACTTCAACCGCTCCAGCAAGGGATAGCTCTCATCCAGCGCCTGTTCCAGTACGCGGATGTTGAACTGCAGCTGCGACAGCTCGCGGTGAATGTACAGGCTGCTGTCATCCAGGCCTGGGACAGCGATGACCGGTGCAGCCGGCGCCGGGGCAGGCGCGGGCGCCTCGACCTCGGCCACAGGCTCAGGCACCGCAGCAGGCTCCGGCGGCGTTTCGAGCATTTGCTCCGGCACGGGCTGGGCTTGCTTCATATCGACATCACTGAGTACTTCGTTATTCATCTGGCGTTCCTGAAGGGCGTTACTGCCCTCTCATCAATTGAGCAGCGCGAACAGCGAAATAGGTCAGGATGCCATCAGCTCCTGCCCGTTTGAAGGCGGTGAGGGATTCCAGGATCACTCCCTCACTCAGCCAGCCGTTCTGGATCGCGGCCATGTGCATGGCGTATTCGCCACTGACTTGATAGACAAAGGTCGGGACCTTGAATTCATCCTTGACCCGATAAAGGATATCCAGATACGGCATACCTGGCTTGACCATGACCATGTCAGCACCTTCGGCCAGGTCCGCAGCCACTTCATGCAGGGCTTCCTGGCTATTGGCCGGGTCCATCTGGTACGAGGCTTTGTTGGCCTTACCCAGGTTCAGGGCCGAGCCAACCGCATCGCGGAACGGGCCATAGTAGGCACTGGCGTACTTGGCCGAATAGGCCATGATACGCACGTTGACGTGCCCCGCCAGCTCCAGTGCTTCACGAATGGCCTGGATACGACCGTCCATCATGTCCGAAGGGGCGACGACCTGAGCACCGGCTTCAGCATGGGACAACGCCTGACGCACCAGGGCGTCGACGGTGATGTCGTTCTGTACGTAGCCTTCCTCGTCGAGGATACCGTCCTGGCCGTGGGTGGTGAATGGGTCGAGGGCAACGTCGGTGATCACCCCAAGCTCCGGGAAACGCTCACGCAGGGCGCGTGTGGCGCGCTGGGCGATGCCGTCCGGGTTCCAGGCTTGCGCGCCATCCAGGGATTTTTTCTCGGTTGGTGTCACCGGGAACAAAGCCAGGGCTGGAATACCCAGGTTCACCCACTCTTGCGCAGCTTCCAGCAGCAAGTCGATGCTCAGACGCTCGACGCCTGGCATCGAGGCGACTTCTTCACGGCGATTTTCGCCATCGAGCACAAATACCGGCAGGATCAGATCATCGACAGTCAGAACGTTTTCACGCACCAGACGACGGGAAAAATCGTCACGACGGTTGCGACGCAGACGGGTGGCAGGAAACAAACGGTTAGCGGGGGTAAAGCTCACGGCAGACTCCTGAGCCCGCGCAGGCGGGCGAGCGCGACAGTTATAAGCGGCCATTATGACGCGTGAATGACAGCCAAGGACAACCCTGCGACTTGAGGACGCAGTCATTGTCCTTGTAGGAAATGTTAACGTCGAGACACATTTGGATACTTTCCCCCAAGGCCACGAAGGGTTAGGCTGCGCGTTCATTTCGCCAGCACCCAGAAAATGCTCCAACAATTCCTTCAGGATTTCGGCTACTTTGCCCTTTTTCTCGGCACGTTTTTCGAAGGTGAGACCATCTTGGTTCTCGCCGGCTTCCTTGCGTTCCGCGGATACATGGATATCAACCTGGTGGTCCTGGTGGCCTTCTTCGGCAGCTATGCCGGCGACCAGCTGTGGTACTTCATGGGGCGCAAGCACGGGCGCAAGTTGCTGGCACGCAAACCACGCTGGCAGATGATGGGCGATCGCGCGCTGGAGCACATTCGCCGCCATCCGGACATCTGGGTGCTGAGTTTTCGCTTCGTCTACGGTCTGCGCACGGTCATGCCGGTCGCAATCGGCCTGTCCGGCTATCCGCCACGCCGCTATCTGCTGCTCAACGGCATCGGTGCGGCGGTCTGGGCCCTTGCCCTAGGCACCGCCGCCTATCACTTTGGTGCCATTCTCGAAGGCATGCTCGGCAACGTGAAGAAGTACGAGCTATGGGTGCTCGGTGGCCTGCTGGCCTTCGGTGGTTGCCTGTGGCTGCGTCGTCGCTTCAAGGCGGCGCGGGTCGCCCGCGAAGAAGCGGCTGCCATACAGGCCGAACACGCTGAGCAGGGTGTAGCCAAACAACGCGACCCAGACCAAGGCAGTGATCGGCCATAAACCGGTTATCCCGGCCAGGACCATGGCCGGGACATTCAATCCCAGCCGCACCAGCTCCAGCTTAAAGGCCCAAGGGCGATTCTCCAGCGCTGTGCCGAACACAAACAACCCGAACGCCATCACCCCCCAGCCCACCAGCAAGGCTGCGCCAGACAGCTGCTCAACGTGCTCCATCAGGTAGCTGCCTAAGGCCACGTACACAGCAAACTGCAGCACCACATAGAGCTGCTGCGGCCAACCCAACGGCACCTCGAACTTGCGAAAGCGGCTCAAGTCCTGTTTGGCCTGTGGAAAGCGCCGTGCCACATCGGCAGGTCGCCAGCCAGTGGGCATGAACCAGATCCGCAGCTTGTCCGACCAACGCTCGGCATGACATGCGTCATGCCAGAGTTGGGCGTAGAACTGCAGGTTGGCCCATAACGGATTCCAGCTGGCCAGTGGCGTAGTTACGCCGAAAATCACCGGTTCGTTGTCGTCCTCTTCCTGAAAAGTGCCGAACAGGCGATCCCAAACAATGAACACTCCACCGTAGTTGCGATCCAAGTACAAAGGATTCTGCGCATGGTGTACGCGATGATTGGACGGCGTAATGAACAGCCATTCGAACCAACCCAGCTTGGGGATGTGCCGGGTGTGTACCCAAAACTGATAGAGCAGGTTCAATGCTGCCACCGTGATAAATACCAGCGGTGGCACGCCCAGCACTGCCAAGGGCAAGTAGAAGATCCACGACAGGAGGAAGCCGCTGCTGGTCTGACGCAAGGCTGTCGACAGGTTGTACTCCTCACTCTGGTGATGCACCGAATGCGCCGCCCAGAGGATGTTGCGCTCATGACCAAAGCGGTGCAGCCAGTAGTAGCAGAGATCGTACAAAACAAAGGCCAGGACCCAGACCCACAGCGCGTCGCTGGGCAACGTGAACAGCGCCAGATGGTCCCAGGCCACGGCGTAGGTAACCAGGCCTACACCCTTGGTCAACAAGCCCGTGGTTGTCGACAGCACCCCGGTGCTGAGGCTGTTGATCGCATCGGCCAGACGGTAAGTGCGCATCCCCCGCAGGCGATCGGCGATCAATTCGACCACAATCAGGACAAAGAAAAACGGTACCGCCAACAGAATCAGATCCATGGGTCATCCATCTCCAGGCTATTACACAAGATTAGGCCTGGTTTACCGGAAACCCTATGGCGACATCTGCCAATTTAGAGGACATTTAACGCCTCGACTCGGGAGTAGTGAGCATGACCCAAAAAAAAGTTGCAGTGATTCTTTCCGGCTGTGGCGTCTATGACGGCGCCGAAATCCACGAAAGCGTAATTACACTGCTGCGCCTCGATCAGCGCGGCGCCAAGGTACAGTGCTTTGCGCCGAACATTGCGCAAAGGCATGTCGTCAACCACCTGACGGGCGAAGAGATGCCCGAATCGCGCAACGTCCTGGTGGAGTCGGCACGTATCGCCCGCGGAGACATCAAGGACCTGCATGAAGCGGACGCCAACGATTTCGATGCGCTGATCGTTCCAGGAGGGTTTGGTGCGGCGAAGAACCTCTCCAACTTTGCCGTTGAAGGCACTGGCTGCACCGTTAACCCAGATGTACTGGCCTTGACCGAAGCGTTTGCCGAAGCCGGCAAGCCCGTGGGCCTGATCTGCATCTCGCCAGCGTTGGCGGCGAAGATCTACGGCCCCGGCGTGGTCTGCACCATCGGCAACGACGCTGATACCAGCGCCGCCATCGTCAAGATGGGTGGCACCCATGAAGAATGTGATGTCCATGACATCGTCGAAGATACCCAGCGCAAGCTGGTCAGCACGCCGGCCTATATGTTGGCTAAGTCAATCAGCGAAGCGGCGAGCGGCATCAACAAGCTGGTTGATCGGGTACTGGAACTGACTCACGAAAGCGACAAGTAACCCCTATCAACGCGGAAACTGACGCGCCAGCCGCGTCAGAATGCGGTCCAGGGAGTTCGCGAATGCCTGTTTCTCGCGATCGCCATAGGGTGCTTGCCCACCACCGACCTGCCCCTGCTCGCGCAGGTCGGTGAACAAGTTGCGCACCGCCAGGCGTTCGCCCATGTTGCGCTCGTCAAACTCTCGCCCGCGCGGATCGAGGCAGGCAACACCGTTTTTGACCAACCGGTCGGCCAACGGCACATCGCTGCAGATCACCAACTCGCCCGGCACGGCATGCTCAACCAGGTAATCGTCGGCGGCATCCGGCCCACTGGGCACGACGATCAATTTCACGCAGGCGAATGCCGGCTTGATCTGGCTCTGCCCTGCAACCAGCACCACTTCCAGCTGACGCTTGAGGGCAAATTTAATCACCTGATCCTTGGCCGCCTTAGGGCAGGCATCGGCGTCGATCCAGATACGCATCGGTTAACTATCCACAAAAACCAAACAGGCGAACAGTATCCGCGCTTCGGAGCTGCTTTGCAGCCCGCCCCCATAAACTCTGTGCTCGCTGCCCTGCTGACGATGGCATCGGCGCGGTGTCAGAGGCTTCGCGGTGTCTGCATCGCTGGCAAGGCCAGCTCCCACAGGCTCGGTGTACGCAGGACCATTGTGGGAGCCGGTCTTGCCGGCGATATGATCGACGCCGTGCAAGCTGACACGCAGTGCTTGAATCAGTTGGCGGAGACGCGACGCCTTTGCCCCAGGTAACTACGCCCGTACAGCACACAGATCGCCACCAATGCCACAGCCTGCGCAGCCAACGAATAGGCATCGGCGTGAATACCCAACCAGTCGAACTCGAAGAACGGCACTGGTCGCGTACCGAACACTCCGGCTTCCTGCAAGGCTTTGACGCCATGACCGGCAAACACCACCGACAAAGCACATAGCAGTGCCGCGTTGATACTGAAGAACAACGACAGCGGCAGCTTCGCCGAACCGCGCAGAATCACCCAAGCCAGCCCCACCAACAGCACCAATGCCGTGGCACCACCGGCGAGCACCGCCTGGTGCCCGGCGGGCCCGGCCTGCAACCACAGGGTTTCGTAGAACAGAATCACCTCGAACAGCTCACGGTATACCGAGAAAAACGCCAGCAAGGCAAAGCCGAAGCGCCCACCACCGCTGACCAAGCTGCTCTTGATGTAGTTCTGCCAGGCAGCAGCGTGCCGCCGATCGTGCATCCACACGCCCAGCCACAGCACCATGACACTGGCGAACAACGCCGTGCAGCCTTCAAGCAGTTCACGCTGTGCACCACCGACGTCGATGACATAGGCCGCCAGCGCCCAGGTGGCAAAACCAGCCACCAATGCCAGCGCCCAGCCGATGTTGACGCTACGCACCGCCGACTGCTGACCAGTGTTGCGCAGGAAGGCAAGAATCGCCGCCAACACCAGGATCGCCTCCAGGCCTTCGCGCAGTAGAATCAGCAGGCCAGAAATGTAGCTCAATGACCAGCTCAGGCTATCGCCGCCAAGCAATTGCGCAGCCTCCTTAAGCTTGGCCTTGGCGGCGTCCAGACGCTGACTCACTTGCTCAAGCGGCAAGCCGTCCTGTAGGGACTGCCGGTACGCCATCAGCGATTTTTCCGTGTCCTTGCGCACATTGGCATCGACATTATCCAGCGAGCTTTCGACCAGCTCAAAACCTTCCAGGTAGGCTGCAACCGACAAGTCATAGGCCTGTTCATGATCGCCCGCCTGATAGGCTGTCAGGCTCTTGTCCAAGGTCGTGGCGGTGTAGTCGAGCAACTGTGCCGGCCCACGCTGAACCTGCGGAGGCTGGGCACGTTGGGCGCGGAACTGCGCTGCTGCCTCTGGCCCTTGCGCCGTTTCAACTTCCAACGGGGTCTGACGCGCCAGGTCAGCGAGGTTATAGCGGGTGTCGCCTTTAGCCTTGCCTGGATCCGCGGTGAAGCTGGCGACATAAGTGGCCAGGTCCCAGCGCTGGCGCTCGTCGAGCTGGTCGGCGAAGGAAGGCATGTCCGTGCCCTCGATGCCTTGCCCCAAGGTGTTGTAGAGGTCGAACAAACTCAGCCGAGCGAGGCGTTCGCTGCTGCGCAAGTTGGCCGGTGGCGGCTCAAGACCGACACCCGCCGGACCATCGCCAGCACCACTGTCGCCATGACAGACCGAGCAATGCTGGGCATACAGCGGCGCACCACGAACAGCATCGGGAGTGATTACCGGCGCCTGACTGACTTCATAAGCCACCGCCAGTTGTGCACCCAGCTGTCGAGCCTGACGGGCGACGCTGGCACCGTCCTGGCGCTGATTGATCGCCTGGCGCAAGCTCACCACGCCCTGCTCCAGCGCTTGACGCTCAGTGTGGGCCGGCAATCCACTGATCAGGCCTTGCAGGACGTCGGTGAACTCCAACTGCTCGCGGTACTCGCCGTCATCCACCACCTTGCCCGCCTCGACCGTCGCCGGATAATCGGCACCGATGTAGTCGAGTAGGTGTAAGGCTTTGGCGGCGTCATCGCCAGGTTCGGCCAGCAGCACAGTACTGCTCAGCGCCAGCAGCGGCCAGAGTAGCCAGGCGAACACGCGGGAACGGAGAATCATGAGCCAATCTCAAATAACAATGCGAGGTATTGCATTGTTCACTTCCATTGGCCATCGCTCAAGGTTTAGCTGGCAATCTCAGTAAATTTTAGTGACAAATTCATCTTTGAGGGGGGGAGACCTGTTGATAGCCGGTGAACAACACCGTTGCCCGCAGCGCTTTACACCGGTGCACGGCGAATGGTTGCCAGCAAGGTCGCAGCGCCAAGGAACAACCCGGCAAAGGTCCGGTTCATCCGCCGCTGCTGCTTGGGCGTGCGCAGCAAACGCAGGACACGCGCCGCGAGCCCGGTGTAGCCGGCCATGACCAACAGGTCAACGCTGACCATGGTTGCGGTAATGATCAGGTATTGAGGCAGCAGAGGAGCCTGCGGGTTGATGAACTGCGGCAGCACCGCCAGCATGAAGATCAGCGCCTTGGGGTTGCTAACGTTGACCAGAAAACCGCGGAACACCAGGCTCAGCGGTTTACCGATGGGCCGCACAGCAGAGTCGTCGCTGAGGTCCGCAGGCAACGCGCGCCACTGTTTGACCGCCAGGTAGACCAGATAGGCAACGCCAAACCACTTGATGATCTGGAATGCTGTCGCGGACGCTGCCAGCACTGCACCGACGCCTGCGGCAATGATCGCAATTTGCAGCACCAGGCCCAGTTGCAAGCCCAGGGCGTTCCAGTAACCACGCCAGAAGCCGTACTGCAGGCCACAAGACATCGAGGCAATGGCCCCGGCGCCCGGCGACAGGCTGATTACCCAACAAGCGGCAAAAAATGCCAACCACGTTTCCAACGACATCGCGCACCTCGGCCCTGGCTTGTCACAAAGCTCTAAGCTAGTGCGCTGGTGAAAAAATAACCACGCTTTTTTAACGCCGCCGATCAATTACCCGCGGTTTTGTCTTCAACCACCAGCGGCAAGACTTCGGCACCACGCCAGCGTCGTACCGATTTCTGGAAGAACTGGCTATTGGGCACCTGAACCAACGCTCCACCGGCTTCCGGTAATTCGATCAAGGTGGTGAACAACAGATTGATAGCCACTACCCTGCCCTTCACCCCAGGCTTGTCGATGGTCTCCACCAGCTCGACCACGTCACCGATCCGAAACGGCCCAACGGTGAAGATCAGCACCGCACAGAGCAAGTTCGACAACACGCTCCACATGGCGAAGAAGGCCACTGCTGCCACGGCAACAAAACCAGACAAGGCCGTCCACAGCACTGTGGCAGAAACCCCCAGGCGTTCAAGCACGAACACCAGGGCACTGCCCATGATCAGCCAGCGCAGGCCGCCGCGCACCGGCATCATCAGTTCCGGCGGCAGCGGGTAGCGTTCACCCAGTCGTTTCAGACAGCGCCCAACCAGGCGCTGGAGGACAAAAGCGGCGCAGAGAATCAGAAGTATCTGCAAGCCCAGCCAGAATGGCGCAATCCATTCCGGCGGCACTGGCAACTGCAATGACGCCATCAAGACAAGGCCTCCAGCTCCGCCTGCATGGTCTCCAGCTGCTCAAGGGCGGCCATCCAGGCTTCTTCCAGTTCGGCTTCACGGACTTTGAGCTTGGCCTGCTGGGCCAGCAAGTCGCGCAGTTCATCCTTGCGTGTCGCTTCGTACAACGCGCTGTCACCCAGGCTGGCGTCAATCTTCGCCAGTTGCTCATGCAGGGCCCCCAGCTCGCGCTCAAGCTTATCGGCTTCACGCTTGTGCGGGGCCAGTTGCTGACGCAACGCAGCCGCCGCCTGACGCTGAGCTTTCTTGTCGGTCTTGTCGCCATTGACCGGCGCAGTACTGACCGGCGCATTGCGCTGACGGTACTCAACCAACCAGCGGGTGTAATCGTCGAGGTCACCATCAAAGGTCTCGACCTTGCCGTCAGCCACCAGCAAGAAATCGTCGGTTGTGCTCTTGAGCAGGTGACGGTCGTGCGATACCACCAGTACCGCACCACTGAACTCCTGCAGGGCCATTGTCAGCGCCAGGCGCATTTCCAGGTCCAGGTGGTTGGTCGGTTCGTCGAGCAGCAACAGGTTCGGTCGTTCCCAGGCGATCAAGGCCAGCGCCAGGCGAGCCTTTTCACCACCGGAGAAATTCAGCACCGGCTCGTCGATACGGCCGCCGCGGAAGTCAAAGCCACCGAGGAAGTCGCGCAGGGTTTGCTCGCGTTCGGTAGGTGCCAGGCGCTGCAGATGCAGTAAGGGGCTCGCCTTGTTGTCCAGCGAGTCGAGCTGGTGTTGGGCAAAGTAGCCCACGGACAGGTTCTCACCCCGCACCAGACGTCCGCCAAGTGGCTCCAGCTCACCGGCGAGGTTCTTGATCAGGGTCGACTTACCTGCGCCGTTAGGGCCAAGCAAGCCGATCCGAGCGCCCGGCGTGAGCTGCAGCTTGACCTTCTCCAGAATGGTCTTGTCGCCATAGCCAAGGCGGCCTTCAGAGAGGTCAAGCAATGGGCTGGAGATCTTCTCCGACTCACGGAAAGTAAAATCGAATGGAGAGTCGACATGAGCCGCCGACAGCTCTTCCATTCGCTCCAGAGCCTTGATCCGGCTCTGGGCCTGACGTGCCTTGGTGGCCTGAGCCTTGAACCGGGCGATGTACTTTTCCATGTGCGCACGCTGGGCCTGCTGCTTCTCATAGGCCTGTTGCTGCTGTGCCAGACGCTCGGCACGCGTACGCTCGAACGCGGTGTAGCCGCCCCGGTAGAGGGTCAGTTTGCACTGCTCGACATGGGCCACATGATCAACCACCGCATCCAGGAAATCGCGGTCGTGGGAAATCAGCAACAGCGTGCCCGGGTAACCCTTGAGCCAGTCTTCCAGCCAGAGGATCGCATCAAGGTCCAAGTGGTTGGTCGGCTCGTCGAGCAACAGCAAGTCGGACGGGCACATCAATGCCTGGGCCAGGTTCAGACGCATCCGCCAGCCACCGGAGAAGTCACCTACACGGCGGTCCATCTGCTCGTTGGTGAAGCCCAGACCGGCCAGCAGTTTGCGTGCCCTGGCATCGGCGGTGTAGCCGTCAGCGCTGTCGAGTTCGATATGCAGACGCGCCAGCGCAGTGCCGTCATGGGCAGCTTCAGCAGCAGCAAGGTCCGCCTGAACCTTGCGCAGGCGGACATCACCATCAAGCACATAATCGACAGCCAGCCGGTCGAGCGTGTCGACCTCCTGGCGCATGTGCGCGATACGCCAGTCGGCCGGCAGCAGACAGTCGCCCGAGTCAGGCGTCAGCTCACCGCGCAACAAGGCGAACAGGCTGGATTTACCGGCGCCATTGGCACCGATGAGGCCGGCCTTGTGACCGGCGTGCAGGGTCAATTCAGCGCCTTCTAGCAGGCGCTGGGGACCACGCTGTAAAGTGAGGTTCGATAGTCTGATCATAATGGCCGCGGAGTCTACCAGCTTCGTCGGCAACTGGCGCGAGTGGGACCATGCACACCGACCTGTGGAATTTTGCCTTGAATCTTTACGCCCGCCCAGGCGTGGAGGCGGTCTGCCTGCAATGGCAGGATCAAGGTGGCGATGTCTGCCTGCTGCTCTGCGCGGCCTGGCTCAATACACGTGGTGCAACGCCGAGCGAACAACGCGTGCAAGCGCTACGCGAGATGGCCACACCCTGGCAGACCGACGTGGTCAAACCGCTACGCAGCTTGCGCCAACACTGGCGTGACGCGGCAGCGCAGGATCCGCAACTGGCGAGCTTACGTGAGCGAGTGAAGGGGCTGGAACTGGAGGCTGAGCGCGTTTTACTGGAGCGCTTGCAGGGAGTCTGTGAAGGCTGGACAGCAACTGGCGAGTCTGAGTGTGACTGGCTGCACTACCTGGCGCCAATCGACACCGGTATGCAACACGACGCGCTGCACAAGCTGCGCGCCGTGATGCAGTCGACTCAGGATGCCGAAGACGGGGTCTGAGACGGTGTTACCGAGGATGCAGGTGCAGTCGGCGCGGTGCTCGCCGGCGCAGTGACTGCTGGTGCCGGGGTTGCAGCAGCTGGCGTCGGCGCAGCGGCTGGTTTGGCCGCAACGGGTTGCGCTGCTGGTTTGGCAGGTGCTTTTGCAGCAGGCTTGGCCGCTGGTTTGGCAGGCGCTTTTGCAGCAGGTTTGGCCGCAGGCTTTGCAGGTGCTTTTGCAGCAGGCTTGGCAGGTGCTTTCGCTGCGACAGGTTTGGCTGCAGGCTTGGCCGGGGCTTTCGCTGCTGCTGGTTTGGCCGCTGGCTTGGCTGGCGCTTTTGCCGCAACAGGCTTGGTTGCAGGTTTAGCTGCAGCAGTTCTGGCGGCTGGCTTGGCAGCAGGTTTGGCAGCAGTGGTTCTAGCCGCTGGTTTGGCAGCAGGTTTGGCGGCAGCAACTTTGGCAGGCGCTTTAGCAGCGGCGGGTTTAGCCGCTGCGGCTCTGGCCGCAGGCTTAGCTGGCGCTTTCACGGCGGCTGGTTTGGCGGCAGCACGCGCAGGTGCTTTGGCAGCTGGCTTGGCAGCGGCTTTGACTGCAGGTTTAGCCGCAGGCTTGCTCGCGGCTTTCGCAGGAGCCTTGGTGGCCGGCTTGGCCGCTACAACCGCAGGCTTGGCCGCACGCTGAGTCAGTGCCTTGGCTGCAGCTTCTTTGACCTTGCCAACACCCTGGGCCAGTTTCAGGCTTTCCTGGGCATCACGTTTGAGCTGCAGGATGTAGGTGCGCGTCTGCGACTGACGCTCTTTGAGCGAGTCGAGCAACTCTTCGAGTTCAGCTGCTGCAGACTTGGCTTTAGCCTGCGCCTTGGCTTTTCCGGACTTGGCAGCGTCCTGCAATTTGAGACGCGACTTGTGCAGTTTTTCTTGTGCCTTACCCCGTTGCTTTTCCAACTTGGCGAGCAGTTTTTCAGCATCAGCCAGCGCTTGCGAGCAGGCATTTTCCAAATGGTCGAGCAAACTGCCCGAGAGTTGCTGGAGCAGGTGTAACGGCGTACTTACTGGCTTCTTATTGGCCGACATGGCTTACCTCCTGGCTGACGAGAGTGCGGCTCATACTATGCTTCTGCTGCTACCGCCGCTAGGGCATGTTGACAGTAATGAAGGCGCCGCGTTGCATGCCTGGGCAAAGTTGTTATCGCTGCAGCTGGAATCAAGTGTAGATGCTGTTCAATGTGTTGCTGATATTTACACGAAGTAGCAGGCCAAGGCTGGCATACTTTACTTCCGCTGAAGCAGGAGTGAGCCCGTGTCGCGCTATCTAGTATTAGCTCTTTTTCTATTGCCACCAACGCTCGTTGCAGCGCCTGCCAACACCGCTCAGAAAGACCATGATCTGGCCTACAGCATCGGCGCCAGCCTTGGTGAACGACTGCGTACAGACGTTCCTGACCTGCAACTGGAAGCCTTGCTCGAAGGGTTGCGCCAGGCGTATCAAAACAAGCCTTTGGCCTTGAGCAAAGAGCGCATGGCGACACTACTCAGTGAACATGAAACACACACCAACGAGGCTGCCCTACACGCACAAAGTGAGCAATTGCTGAGCGCAGAAAAACGCTTCATGGCAACCGAACGAGCACGCCCAGGTGTGCGCGAATTAGCCGCAGGCATTCTGGTCACCGAACAGGTCATAGGCACGGGTGCCAAACCTGCAGCAAAAGGAAAAGTGCAGGTTCGCTATGTCGGCAAGTTGCCTGACGGTACCGTCTTCGATCAGAACCAGCACCCGCAATGGTTCAGTCTCGACAGTGTGATCGAAGGATGGCAACTAGCATTGCCAGAGATGGCCAGCGGATCGAAGTGGCGCCTGGTGATTCCATCAGCCCAGGCTTATGGCGCCGAAGGCGCGGGCGACCTGATTGCGCCCTTTACGCCATTGGTGTTTGAGATCGAGTTGCTCGACGTGGCCGACTGAAACGTCGGCGCACCGATCAAGCCTGTACTTCAGCCTCTTCGCTGTGCGCGTTGTGCAGTACTTCGATCAGGCAGTCTTCAAGCTCGAAGCGCTCATGGAGCAAGCTACCCAGCTCGTTTAGCTTTTTCGCGAAACGCTCTGGATCATTGCAGTTGCCCTTGTCGCAGTGATCATTGAAGGCTGAAGCTATCTCGGTAATCGCATCGATACGCGGGCTGATCTGCTTGGCCAGCTCCAGGCCGCGGGTATCGCCAAACGCTTTGGCTTCGCTGACCAGTTGCTCGCTCACTTCAAAATGCCAGGCAGACACATAATCGATCAGTACCGCACAGAAGTCGCGGTTCTTGTCCTTGTCGGCGAAGGCCGGCTTGGCGTCGCGTAACTCACGGAAGGCTGTCACCAGCTCTGCACGCTCATCCAACCAGCGGTCAATGAGCTTGTGAACCCCACCCCAGCGTTCCTGAGCATTCTGACAACTATCTAGCATGGCGATCTCTTCCCTTCTGGGTAATGCCCCTGCCCCCGCTCGCAAGATTGCAAGCAAAGGTAACGTCAGCAGGGCAGCATCGAGCAGCTGTGTTTTCGGTATGCGTGCAGGGAGATTATTCCCGTGCGCCCTAGGCTTCAAGGTACGCAGGCGACAAAGTTCATACAAGTGTTTAATCCCACTTGCTCTTGCCGCCGGTCGTTTGCACTTGGAATTGATCGCTTTAGTTTTTTACTTGCGAGCTGACCACCGAACGCCTGTGTGCGAACAGGCGAATGATCGGGAGAGCCGCCAACAGCACAAATGACAGCAAGCTCCATTCAGGAATCGTCAGATCGAGAAAACTCCAGTTGATGGGCACGCATTCAGGGCTGCCCAACACCATGACTTTGAGCAACTGGCTCAGGGGCAGGTTTTCAATGAAATAGCGCATGGCGGGTTCGCAGCCAATGTTTACCGGCGGCGTGCTCTGCAACCATACATGCCTGGCTGCGAGCAACGCTCCGCCCATTGCAAAGCACAGCGCCAGTGCCGCATAAATGCGCGTGCCGAAGTATCCAGGCGCTTGCATCACCGCGCAGAGACAGACCAGTGCATACCCCGCCAACAGCAGCCGCTGGCTGTAGCACAACGGGCACGGCTCCAATGCCATGCCCCACTCAAGATAGAATGCAGACGCCAGCATCAGCACCGAGACCAGCAACGCCGGAAGGAACATAGAACGCAAGCGGGCCAACGACATGGTAGTTCCGGAATCGACAGAGACAGGCTTTAACGGTAGAGGAAAGCCAGGTCTTGTTTCAAGGCACGACAATTAGGACAAGTCGTTGATCCGCAAAGGAATAGTCGCGAATTCAACCGGAAGTATCTTCAGCTTTCGTATGACCATGGAGTAAGAGCGAGTAGGAGTTTTCGCCAGCGGCCTGGGCTTGCGGATTAGCGCAAGCCCAAGGGTAGCTCAAGCTCGAACAGCCTCTGGCAGCGGCAACGCCAGCAGGCGCTCATCCAACAATCCCAGCCCCTCCTGGAACAACTGATTGCTGCGTTCAGTGTCACCCAGCCCGGCCAACAGCCTCGCCAGCTCGGCGCAAGCCTCAGGATTGCGCTGCAGGCGCAAACTGCTTTCCAGGTAATCGCGGGCCTTGCCCCACAGACGGTTTTGCAGACTCAACCGACCCAAGGTGAGCAATAGGCCAGGGTCATCGCTATGCTGCTTCAACCAGCCTTCAGCGGTTTGTAGCTGGCGTGCCACGTCAGTTCCACGCACCAGGCCATAGAGCCGCGCCAAGTGGCTTTCGTACTGACGCTTGATCGCCGTGCGCAGGACTTCTTCGGCCTCACTCTCGGCACCCAGCTGTCGCAGCTGTTCGGCATAGGCCGATACCAGTTGCGGTTCCTGGCGCTGGGCCGCCGTAAGCTGTTGCCAGGCTCGCTCCAGGGACTGACGGGCGCTCTGCTCTTCGCCTTCACGGCTGGCGGCCAGGCTCAGGTTCTCGCCCCAGGCGCGTCGCTCCAGTTCCGCCAGCTCAGCAGCGGGCAAGACTTTGTCCTTGCGTAACTCCGGCATCATGCGGATCAGCGCCGACCAGTCGCCACGTTCGCGATACAGCCGCTGCAACAGCCGCAGCACCTGAGCGTTATGCGGGTGACGCTCCTGCATAGCCTGCAAAGTGACCAAGGCCGCATCACTTTCCCCCTGATCCATCTGCAGTTGGGCATGGTTCAAAGCAATCGCCAGTTCCGCTTGCGGCTGGCGCTCCAGCGCTCGTTCCAGCAAGTTGTCGCGGTCCTCAATACGGCCTAGCTCGTTAGCCGCCCGCGCTGCGCCAAGGTAGTACAGCAACGGTTGGCGCTCAGCTTCTGCGGCGCGTTGCAGGTGACGCTGGGCACTGGCCCAACGCCCTTCGGCGAGGTCCAGTTGGCCCTGCTCAATGGCCAGACGCGTACGTCGGCTGCGGTTGCGCCGCGACCAGGGGTTAACCACACCACTGGAGGTCAGAACCAGACCGACCAGATAACGCACCAACAGCACGGCGAGGATGATGCCAGCCAGCACCGCCAGCGCCGCCCAGAGCCCCGATTGATAGCGAAAACTGCCATAGGAAATCAGCACATAACCACTGTGCTTGGCGATCGCGATCCCGAGCGCGGCTGCAGCAGCAATGGCCACCACCGCCAACAGGTAGACGCGTTTCATGGCTTGGCCTCCTCGGCCGGCAGGTGCCGGCGCTCAAGGTAGGCCTGAACCGCGCTGAGGCTGTCCGCCAGATCCGGCACCACCACTGAGACCGGCTCCTCGGCCAAAGCATTGAGACTGTCAAGCATCGCCTTGCTCTGCGGGTTGTCCGCATTGAAATTGGCCAGCAGAACACTACGAGCATCGTCCAGTGCCTGGGTATAGACCTTCGCTTCACCGTTGAGCGCAGCCCACTGGGCCTGCTCAAGGGTCAGGCTCAATGCCAGGCGCAGTTGATTGAGCGACTGCCCGGCCAGCAACGGCCGAATGTTCTCATCGGCGTTGAAATCAATCTGGAAGTACTTGGACAACTCCGCCCACCACTGCGACCAGCGACTGGCGCCATCACCATCAGCGGTCAAGGCACCCAACGCATCGGCATTGCTGTCGAATTCCGGCGACACCGCACTGAGCTGCTGCACCAGCTCACGCTGGGCCGCCAGCTTCAGGAACAGCCCGGTACGATCCGGTTGTTGAACGCTGTTGAGGGTAGCCAGGCTCTTGGTCAACTGCTCACGGGCGGCGAAGGCACCCGGATCGCTCTGCTCACGCAAGATGTCGTCAGCACCCTGGACCAGTGCGCGAGCGCTGGCGATATCTTGCAAGGCAGACAAACGCAAGCTGGCCAAGCGCAGCAAATGCTCGGCCTCAGCCAGGCGCCAGTCCTTGCGGCTGGCTCCTAGAATGGTTTCCAGGCGTTGACTCAGTCGTTGCTGATCGCCCTGCAATTGCGCCACCAGACGGCGGCGGTCTTCAAGCTCGCTGGCAGCAGGCAAGGCCGCCAACTGCGTCGACATCTGCTGTTCACGTAATTGCAGCGCTTGGGTCTTTTCGCCCAAGGACTGCAGGTACTGGCCCTGACCTTGTTCGGCACCTTGAAGCTGGCGGACTTGCCAGACGCCCCAGCCACCGACAGCAACGCCTGCGGCACCGAGCAGCAAGGCCAGGATCGCCAGGCCATTGCCCGAGCGCTTTTCCGGCTTGGCGGTGGAGGGTTCAGACGCTTCAGGCGTCGATTGCAAGTCATCGTTGGGCAAGACAGTTTCGCTCACGTATCCATCCTTTGCATTGGGCTCGTCGCCAATCAGCTTAGCGCTTCAGAGGGCAGGTGCAGGCATTTGCTGCAGTGCCGCCAACAATGCCGCGGCGCTGGCACCGCGACAATCCACTACATTCTGTGCCCCGGCATCCCGGGCTTGTGCGGCAACCCGCGGGCTAGGCACAAACAGCGGCAGTCGAGCCAGCTGCGGCCAATCATCCCCGGCCAGTTGCCGCAAGTGTTCAAAACCCTGCCCACTGCTGACCACCAGGCCATTCAGGCGTTCCCCGACAACACGCGAGGACAAGGCACCATTCGGGTAGGCTGGCAGTTGCCGACGGTAGAGTTGCAGATAATCGACACTAGCACCTTGCTCGGCGAGACGCTCGGCGAGCAGTTCACGACCGCCTTCGCCACGCATGATCAGTACCCGTGGCGCCGCCACGGCAATGGCTTGATGCAATGCGGGCAGTTGCAGCAGTGCTTCGCTGTCATCACCCGCCTCTGGAAAGCTGACCTGACAGCCATGGGCTTGAAGAATCTGAGCAGAGGCGGCGCCCACGGTAAACCAGGCTAGCGGCGGCAGATGCGGCCAAAAACATGAGGCCTGTGCCAACCCAAGGCGTGCAGCCGGTTTGCTCACCACGATAATCGCCGCATAACGATCCAGTGTACGCAACAGGTCACACTGAGGCTCATCCAGGCTAAGCGCCTCGATTTCCAACAACGGCAGGCTGCTGCTGGCAACCCCTTGTTCGGCCAACACCTGGGCCAGCGCAGTGCATTCTTCCGCCGGCCGGGTGAGGAGCAGGCGCCAGCTCCTCACGGGTGGCCGGCCTCGCCATAAACGGCCTTGAGGATGTCTTCGGCGCCTTGCTTGAGCAGGTCCTCGGCAACCTCAACGCCAAGGGCTTGTGCAGCACTGCGCGGTGCACGGGCCTGAGCGCTCAGTAGTTTGCCGCCACTTGGCTCACCGACCAGGCCGCGCAGCCACAGCTGATCGCCTTCGAGCACGGCGTAACAGGCAATCGGTACCTGGCAACCGCCATTGAGGTGCTTGTTCAGCGCTCGCTCAGCCGTCACACGGTCAGCGGTGTCCTGATGATGCAGCGGCGCCAGCAGGGCATGGATCTCGCTGTCGGCACTGCGGCACTCGATGCCCACCGCGCCCTGGCCACCGGCTGGAAGGCTGTCGTCGACACTGATGGCAGAGGTGATGCGATCTTCGAAACCAAGGCGGATCAAGCCAGCTGAAGCAAGGATGATGGCGTCGTATTCACCGGCATCAAGCTTGGCCAGGCGCGTGTTGACGTTGCCACGTAAAAAGCGAATTTCAAGATCAGGACGGTGGCTCAGCAGTTGGGCCTGACGGCGCAAGCTGGAGGTGCCCACGATGCTGGCTGCAGGCAGCTCTTCGAGGCTCTTGAACGTATTGGAAACAAAGGCGTCACGCGGATCTTCACGCTCGCAGATGCAATACAGGCCCAAGCCCTCAGGGAAGTCCATGGGCACGTCTTTCATCGAGTGCACGGCAATGTCGGCCTGGTTTTCCAGCAATGCGGTTTCCAGTTCCTTGACGAACAAACCCTTGCCACCGATCTTCGACAACGGCGAGTCGAGCAGCTTGTCGCCGCGACTGACCATCGGAACAAGGGTAACCAGCAGACCAGGATGAGCCTGCTCCAGACGAGCTTTTACGTATTCGGCCTGCCACAGGGCAAGGGCACTTTTGCGCGTGGCAATGCGGATTTCACGAGTGGACATGGATCGATCCGTACAAAGATAGATGTAACGGATGATAACAGCTCAATCCGACACGCTTGCAGATCTATGTCACAGGAGAAATAAACCATCCTTGGTAGGAATATTCTCCAAGCCTGCCCTAAAGCTGCTGCATCATCTTGCGCACACCGGCCACATGGCGGCGGCTGACGATCAGCGCATCGCCGTTAAGGCCCTTGAGGAACAGCTGGAAATGCCCCAGCGGCGTACGTTGCAGCCGTTCGATACGATTGCGCGCCACCAGTGCGTTACGGTGAATCCGCACAAAGCGATCACCAAACTCGTCTTCCAATGCCTTGAGTGGCTCATCCAGAAGCACCTCGCCGGCTTCATGGCGCAAGGTCACGTATTTGTGGTCGGCAATGAAATAAATCACCTGATCCAGGGGAATCAGTTCGATGCCTTTTCGGGTTCGCGCACTGATATGGCTACGGGGCCCGCTGCCACTCTCAGCGGCCGGCCGCGTCAGCGCCGCGAGCTGTACCCGACTGGGGCGCTCAGCCTTTCTCAACGCTTCACGCAGGGCCTCGGCCGTTACCGGTTTGAGCACATAGCCCAGGGTGCTGTCGGTGAAGGACTGCACGGTGAATTCGTCATCACCGGTACAGAACACAACGGCAGGCGGGGCTTCGCGCTCACACAGGCGCGCAGCAACCTGGAGACCATCCAGGCCCGGCATGCGGATGTCGAGCAGGACCACCTCAGGCTTGAGGCTGTCAATCAGGGCCAGAGCCTCTTCGCCATTGGTGGCGCTGGGCTCCAGTACTGTATAGCCACCCAGTTCGCCAAGCAGTCGGCTCAGGCGTTCCCGGGCTTGGGGTTCGTCATCAACGATCAGGACATTCATATAGCGCTGGATTCCTGCGTGAGTCTCGCACAAGGGTAGCGTAGACGGGTGAGGTGACGACCGTCACGGCGATCCACGCTCAGACTCGCACGATGGCTAAAGATTCACTGGTTCGGCAGGAAACATGCCGATCCTCTGTCCAACTGTAGACGGTTGCCGGAACGCTGCCGTTCAATCGATAAATATCCTGTTGCGCGTGTGCTGTCGCCTACCTCTTGCGCGACATAATCACGCACGTGCGCCGACCGCCGCCCTGCGGCACAGAGCTCAACCCTGTTATCATCAACGCCACTTTCCGTTCACGCCTTCAACGAGTGAATCCATGAGCACCGACAAGACCAATCAGTCCTGGGGCGGCCGCTTCAGTGAGCCCGTCGACGCCTTCGTCGCCCGCTTCACCGCCTCCGTCAATTTTGACCAGCGCCTGTACCGCCACGACATCATGGGTTCGATCGCCCACGCCACCATGTTGGCGAAGGTCGGCGTGCTCACCGACGCCGAGCGCGACACCATCATCGATGGCCTGAAAACCATCCAGGGCGAAATCGAGGCGGGCAACTTCGACTGGCGCGTCGACCTTGAAGACGTGCACATGAACATCGAAGCACGCCTGACCGACCGCATCGGCATCACCGGTAAAAAGCTGCACACCGGCCGCAGCCGCAACGACCAGGTCGCCACTGATATCCGTCTGTGGCTGCGCGACGAGATCGACCTGATCCTGGCCGAGATCACCCGCCTGCAGAAAGGCCTGCTGGAGCAGGCCGAGCGTGAAGCCGAAACCATCATGCCCGGCTTTACCCACCTGCAGACCGCTCAACCGGTTACTTTCGGCCACCATCTGCTGGCCTGGTTCGAAATGCTCAGCCGTGACTACGAGCGACTGGTCGATTGCCGCAAGCGCACCAACCGCATGCCTCTGGGCAGCGCCGCACTGGCGGGCACCACCTACCCGATCGATCGCGAACTGACTTGCAAACTGCTGGGCTTTGAAGCGGTGGGCGGCAACTCGCTGGACGGCGTCTCCGACCGCGACTTCGCCATTGAATTCTGCGCCGCCGCCAGCGTCGCAATGATGCACCTGTCGCGCTTCTCCGAAGAGCTGGTGCTGTGGACCAGCGCCCAGTTCCAGTTCATCGACCTGCCCGACCGCTTCTGCACCGGCAGTTCGATCATGCCGCAAAAGAAAAACCCGGATGTTCCGGAGCTGGTGCGCGGTAAGACCGGTCGCGTGTTCGGCGCCCTCACTGGCCTGCTGACCCTGATGAAAGGCCAGCCACTGGCCTACAACAAGGACAATCAGGAAGACAAAGAACCGCTGTTCGACGCCGCCGACACCCTGCGCGACTCGCTGCGGGCCTTTGCCGACATGATCCCGGCGATCAAACCGCGCCATGCAATCATGCGCGAAGCGGCCCTGCGTGGCTTCTCCACCGCCACCGACCTGGCTGACTACCTTGTGCGCCGTGGCTTGCCGTTCCGTGATTGCCACGAGATTGTCGGCCACGCGGTCAAGTACGGTGTCGATACCGGCAAAGACCTGGCTGAAATGAGCCTGGAGGAACTGCGTCAGTTCAGCGATCAGATCGAACAGGACGTGTTCGCCGTGCTGACCCTAGAAGGTTCGGTCAATGCCCGTAACCACATCGGCGGCACTGCACCAGCCCAGGTACGGACTGCAGTAGTTCGCGGCCAGGCGCTGCTGGCCAGCCGCTAAGTCGTAGATGCGCAGGCTCGTCGGCGTCCGGCCGCGAGCCTGCTGCTCTATTCGTTAGCGCTTGCCGCTACGCACCATCTCCAGGAACGCCGGCATCTGCGCTTCCTTGTCTGCGGTGATTTTCACCACGTTGGGATTTTCCTTGAAGTGCTTGAGCAACGCCTTGGCCTGAGGGAAATCTGCCAGCAAGTCCATGTCGAAGACATCCCTGCCCACTGCGCTTGCCAGATCGAGGCTGAAGCAGAACAGCATGTCAGCAATGGTCATCTCACTGCCCGCGACATAGGGGGCGAACTTGCCGTTGCGTTTGAGGGTTTCCACGCCTGCCAGCAACTCAGCCTTGGCTTTGTCCTTGATGGCCGGGTCGACTTTCATGCCGAAGAAGGCCTCGGGGAAGCAGGCGCGAGCAGGCAACTCGATATACAGCTCAATTTCCTTGGCCAGCTCGCGCACCTTGGCTTGAGCAAAGGCACCTTCCGGCAGCAACGCCTTACCGGGCTGGGTCTGCTCGATGTACTCGAGAATCAAGTTGGTTTCACTGAGAAAACCATGCTCGGTCTCCAGCACCGGCACCTTGCCGCGCGGGCTGACTTTCAACGCTTCCGGGCTCTGGCCACCGAAGAACAACACTTCTTCGAACGCAATGCCCTTTTCCAGCAGCGCCAGTTTGACCATGTTGTAGTAGTTGCTGACTGCAAATCCATGAAGCTTGAGCATGAAACAGCCTCCAGGCCGTAAAGGGGTTGGCCCGAGAGTTATAGACCCAAGTGCAGGACACTGACCAGCATCATACTGATGGTCGATAGCAAGGCATTGGCGCTTGGCTCGTGGCAAACTGAGCATCCCCTCAAGAGGAGATCGCCCATGAGCGAGCCAACCGATATCGACAACGACGAAGAAGAATTCGCCGAGTCGACCCTGATCGAAGCGATCGAGAACCAGATCGAAAGCGACAACCCGCCTGCCGCCAAAGCCACCTTCAACAAGCTGACCCTGGTCGGTTACGAACGCGAAGACATCCTCAACCTCATGGCCCACGTATTGGCCTATGAGATTGACGCGATGCTCGAAGAAGACCGCGCATTCAATACACAATGGTACGAAACCGCTTTGCGCGCCCTGCCCGAGCTGCCGCCGGAAAAGGACTAAAGCAAAGCAGGATTTCCCTGACTACACTGCACACCCAGGCACCGGTGACGGTGCTGCCCTCCTTGTCTGGAAGTCGGAGTCTTTATGTCGTTTACCCCCGAACTGATTGCCGAGCTGGAAGTCCTTGCCCTTTTCAACCTGGATAGCAGCCAGGAAGGTATCAAGGTCCATAACACCGCACCTGCAGAAGTCATCGCCGCTGCCAAACGCCTGTACGACAAACAACTGACTGACCAGCCCGATGGCGGCTACCTGACCAGCCTGGGCCATGATGCAGCCGAACACGTGCAACAACTGCTAACCATCCTCAACATCGCCCAACCGGCCTGATACTCAGTGGTGGGAGCGGATTTATCCGCGAAGGGGCGCATAGTGGCCCCAATGACAGGACTGCTGCCTAGTCCTTCGCGGATGAATCCGCTCCCGCTGCGTTGGTAAAATGGCGTCAAAATTCAAATAACGCTTAAACTCGCCACTGCTTCCTCCACACGGCCGGTTGTAGCTTGCAATGAACCACCCCCACGAAATCCGCCCCAACCTCGAGCAGGGCATTGACCGCAAGGTGCTCAGCCAACTGCGCCAACGTTACCTGACGCTTAATCAAGGGCGTCTGGAGCGAGCCATGGAAGGGCTATCGAGCCGACAACAGCAAGTCCTGACCTTGTTGGCGCTGTTTTTCCACGTCAATCACCCGCTGCTGCCCGGCTATGTCTCCGGCGCTACACCGGCTGGCGTCGCCAATTTCGAGCCTGACGCCCAACTGTTGGCTGAAGCACAACGTTTGACCCGCTCATTTTCCTACAAGGCTCGCCGCGGCAACCCTCCGCAACCCATCCATGGGCTTTACCTGATGGGTAGCCTGGGCACCCTCGCCCAGGCCGAACAAAGCGACATGGACGTCTGGGTCTGCCATGCCGCCGATCTCACCGAAAACGAACTGACGGAGCTGCGTAAAAAGTGCCAACTCCTGGAAATCTGGGCCGCCAGCCAGGGCGCTGAAGCGCATCTGTTCCTGATCGAACCGCAAGGCTTCGTTCAAGGTGAACGCGACAGCCAGCTGAGCTCCGATGACTGTGGCACCACGCAGCACTACCTGCTGCTCGACGAGTTCTATCGCACCGCCATCTGGCTGGCGGGACGCACGCCGCTATGGTGGCTGGTGCCGGTCTATGAAGAACAGCGCTATTGCCAATACATCGAAACCCTACTGTCCAAGCGTTTCGTGCGCGCTGAAGACCACCTCGACCTCGGTCATCTGGCGCATATTCCCCCGGGTGAGTTTGTCGGTGCCGGGCTCTGGCAGTTGTTCAAGGGCATCGAGTCACCCTACAAGTCGGTGCTCAAGCTGCTGCTGACCGAGGTCTATGC
The DNA here is from genome assembly GCF_002845275.2 of Pseudomonas sp. S06B 330. Taxonomy (NCBI): domain Bacteria; kingdom Pseudomonadati; phylum Pseudomonadota; class Gammaproteobacteria; order Pseudomonadales; family Pseudomonadaceae; genus Pseudomonas; species Pseudomonas tussilaginis. The sequence continues at coordinate 5,605,924 of NZ_CP088149.1, forward strand.
CAGCGAACACCCGCAGGTGCAGTGTCTAAGCCTGCAGTTCAAAAAAGCGGTGTTTGCCAACCGTCTCGACCTCGACGAGCTCGACCCGTACATGATGGTCTACCGGCGTATCGAACAGTACTTGCAAGGGCGTGGCGAACATCAGCGACTGGAGTTGGTACGCCGCAGTCTGTACCTGAAAGTGAACAAAAAACTCAGTGGCTTGCCCCGTCAGCGCAGCGCCAGCTGGCAGCGCGCTCTGTTGCAGCGACTGAGTCAGGAATGGGGCTGGGACGAGCGCCAACTGGCGCTACTCGATAGCCGTAGCCAGTGGAAAGTGCGCCAGGTAGCGGTTGAACGCAGGGAGCTGGTGGCCGAACTGAACTACAGCTACCGCTTCCTGTGCCAGTTTGCCCGTAACCAGAACGCCACCAGCCGTATCGACCAGCGCGATCTCAGCGTTCTTGGCCGACGCTTGTATGCCGCGTTCGAACGCCGCGCCGGCAAGGTCGAGTTTATCAACCCAGGCATCGCTCCAGACCTGGCCGAAGACACATTGACCCTCGTCCAATCACCCAACCGCAAGGAGCCGGGGCAAACCCACTGGGGCCTGTACAACGGTAATCTGGGCGTTCACGAGTGGGAACATTTCGCCCCAATCAAGCGCTGCCGCGAGCTGCTTGAGTTGTTGACCTGGGCTCACCGCAACGGCGTGATCGACAGCACCACCCGCCTGGCCTTGCATCCGGGCACCAGCGACTTGAGCGAGTACGAACTGTTTAATCTGCTGAGTAGCCTGCAACAGAGCGTGCCCCTGCCCTTGCCGAGGGTCAGTGACCAACGCTTGCTACAACCGAGTGTGGCCGATGAGGTGCTGTTGCTGGTTAATGTCGGTATCGATCCGTTGCAGCATCACCGTGACCTCAATGTACTGATGACCACCGAGCGCACCGACTCGCTCAGCTACGCCGGTGTACGCGAGAACCTAGTACTGACCCTGGATCAGGTCACACTCAACAGCTGGAACGAAGTCCAGGTACAACGCTATGACAGCGAGCATGCCCTGCTGCGCTGCTTACGTGACTATCTTAGCGGCCTGAGCAATGCCGGGCACCGACCACAATTACGCGTGCACTGCTTCTGCCACAACCGCGCTAACGCCATCGCACAACGGGTCGAAGAGGTGTTCGCCACCGCTCAGGCGCTACTCAGCCAGGGCTTGAACCATCGCTACGTGCTGCAGGTTCAGCAACACACTCATGTGCTGGAACTGCAGGCCGGGGCAATCAACCTGATCACACTGGACAGCACCGAAGCGCTATTGACCTATTTGTGCGAGGAGCGCGTCGACTACAGCCCGCTACACCTGGACGGCAATGCCCTGCAGGACTACGACCTCGCGCACCTGCTGCCACTGGGCCAGCCAGCATGCGTCCAGGTGTTCTACCGGATTCAGGACGCTTGGGCGGATCTCTATGTGCTGGATGAGCACAACGCCTTGTGGCAGCAGCGTATTCCGTTTCACGATGAAAGCAGCCTGCTGCTACCGCTGCAGCGTTTTTTGGACTCGATCACCTTGCGCAGTGACGCACGCTTGCCACTGGACGACCTCCACTGCCATGGCTCGGCGCAAGCTCTGTATTATCAACTGATGCCCTCCGGCCCGGGCAAGGTCCGCAGCGTAGAACCACGCCAGGCACCGAGACTGACCTTCGGCATGCCTTGTTACGAAGTACAGGCCATCTTACAGCCTGGTGTCGGTGACAGAGTCATGGTCACGCTTTACTGCAATCAGCGAGAGTTTTCAGAACTCGAACACGGTGACCAGCTATACGCCATGGTCGCTCGTGAGATCATCGCGCAGCGCCGCCAAGCCGAGCGCTATCGTTGCTACATCACCGATCTGGACCTGTCCGAAGTATTGGCCGATGAACAGGGTTCAACCACGCTCTACCTGCGTTACAAGCGTGAGCTGGAACAAGCATTAAACGATGGGCTGGAACAGATTCAGGCCGACTTGGACCGGCGACCCGCCCCCTTGGCTTGACCCACGATACATTTCCCTCTGCTCAGCACACCGTGCACAACGCACGTTAGGCACTCTCATTACGCAAGGAGTGCAACATGAGCACACAAAACTGGATGGGCAACATGCCGGAACTGGGGCGCTTGCGCATTGCGGAACTGGTCCTGCCTGGCAGCCATGATTCGGGCATGGACAAGCAGAACACAAACATGGTCGTTCCCCAGGAAATAACCCAGGATGTTCCTTGTATTGAACAGATTCGTGGCGGCATTCGTGCCTTAGACCTGCGCCTGCGAGCCTATTACGAATACACCCCGGACTCACCCTATCGCTACCAGTTGTTTCACTTCTCCTCTTCAGGACGGTCGCTGTTCGCAGATGTGATCAACCAGCTCAACCTCTTCTACCAGGAGCCTGCCAACAGCAAAGAAATTGTCATCCTCGACTTTCATCAGTTTGACCGTTTCAGCGGCCAGGAACACACCTGGCTACAGCAAGCATTGCAAGCGCGGTTAGGACCGCGAATGATTCCCTGGTCTCTTAACCAACTCACCCTGGAAGAGCTATGGCGCGATCATCCGGGTAAGACCGTGGTAGTGGCCTACAACGGCCCGGGCATAGCGACGTTTTGGCCTGGGGTGCAGCAGAACTGGATAGGAGAGAACACGCCGAGTACGCAGGAACTGAAAGCGTTCATGGACCAAGTAGCAGCGCGTGGGTGGTCTCGTCACCGGCTGACCTCAATCCAATGCGCGAAGTACAACAAAGTGGTCTTCACCCCGGATGATTTCAGCGACAAGATCGATCAATGGTTCGAATCCATAGATCTGAGCAGCTACATTCAGCAGTTCCAGATCATTAACACCGACTGGTCGCTGCGCAGCCGCATCGTCGAAAACTGCATTCACGCCTCTCGATTACGCGCACTCAACGCCAGGTAATCAGTGCCCCTTCGAAGCGCCCGCACAGTGGAATGCGGGCGCCTTCACGTCAGAGGTCGAAGTCACCGGCCGCTTCTGGCTGATACTCGACTTCCAGCAGCTTGAGCTTGAGGGTCTTGCCGCCCGGAGCCGGCCAGTCGATCTGCTCGCCTGCCGACAGGCCCAACAACGCACTGCCGATCGGTGCAAGAATCGAGATCTTACCTTCGTCAGCGTTGGCATCCTTCGGGTACACCAGGGTCAGGTGGTAGTCCTTGCCGCCGGCTTCCTCGCGGCAATGAACCCGGGAGTTCATGGTCACGACACCGGCCGGAACTTCCTCGTGACCGACCTGCTCGGCGCGGTCCAGCTCTGCCTGCAAGGCGAGCACACCCGGCGAATCTTGCGTCTTCTCATCGAGGCTGTCGATCAGACGCTCGAGACGCTGTACGTCCAATCGGGTGACGATAATGGAAGGCTGGGTGCTCATGATCCAGTCAGACTCCTTTTTTTGAGCGATATAAAGCAAAACCCCGCCCAAGGGCGGGGTTTGCAGGAATTCGGCACTGCCGAAGCAAGATCGACACTACCACAGCCAAGTAAATACACAATACCTGAAGGGTTTACGCCGATCCGGCCAGTTGTCGACGCACCAGTGCTTCCTGGCAGATCTGCCGACGTTGGTCATCATCGGCTGAGCGCCACTGACGGATGTCTTCGACATGGCGGAAACAGCCGATACAAACCTTGTGCTCATCCAGCCGACAGGTGCTGATGCATGGCGACGGCACCGCCGGACTGACATTGCTGTAGAGCGGCTTGGCCGACTTTGGCGCATTGCTCATTTCAGATCTCTTCGAAATCGAGCTTCTCGCCCACGCGCTCCCAGACGATACGCTCAAGCATCTCACCCAGCAGCTCTTCGGTTTTTTCACAAGTCCACTTGCCGTTCTGCTCATCGTAATCGAAGTGGAAACCACCGGACTTGTCAGCCAGCCACAACTGGCGCAACGGCTCCTGACGACTGAAGATCAGTTGGCTGCCGTTGTCGAATTTGATGGTCAGGACGCCAGCCGAGTTCTCCATGTCCAGATCCAGGTCCGTGTCATCGAACAGGTCTTCCAGTGCCTGTTGGGTCGCGTCGACCAGGTCGTGAAAACGCGCTTCGGTCAAACTCATTGCAAGAACCTCAAAAATGTCTGCACACACGCAAGCCGGGCAAGATACGAGCGCCGCGCGCCGAATGCAAAGGATAACGCCCCGCGCCAACCCCGGCAGCTACCCCCCGCCCGACGGCGGGCCGCCTGCATAGGCAAGGCGGCAGGCGCTCGGTATACTCGGGCGCAATACTGCTTATTTCAAAGGATTACGCCATGAAGCGCCTGATCTCCTCCCTCGCGGCGCTCGTCGCGATTGCCTGCCTTGTTTCCGCCTGCGGCCAAAAGGGCCCGCTGTACCTGCCAGACGAGAGCAAAGACGGTCAAAAGTCGCAATCGCACAAGCACCAGTAAGGGTAACCCATGGACGCTTTCAATTACCGCGACGGTGAACTGTTCGCGGAAGGCGTGGCCCTGTCGGCCATCGCCGAAAAATTCGGCACGCCCACCTACGTGTACTCACGCGCCCACATTGAGGCCCAGTACCGTAGCTACGCTGATGCCCTGCAGGGTGTTTCCCACCTGGTCTGCTTTGCTGTCAAAGCCAACTCCAACCTCGGTGTGCTGAATGTGTTGGCTCGCCTGGGCGCGGGTTTCGACATCGTTTCCGGTGGTGAGCTGGAACGTGTCCTGGCCGCTGGCGGCCGTGCCGATCGCGTGGTGTTCTCCGGTGTCGGCAAGACCCGCGAAGACATGCGTCGTGCCCTGGAAGTCGGTGTGCACTGCTTCAACGTCGAGTCCACCGATGAGCTCGAACGCCTGCAAGTGGTTGCCGCCGAGATGGGCCTGCGTGCGCCGATTTCGCTACGGGTCAACCCGGATGTCGACGCCGGCACCCACCCGTACATTTCCACCGGCCTGAAAGAGAACAAATTCGGCATCGCCATCGCCGATGCTGAAGAGGTCTACATCCGCGCCGCCCAGCTGCCGAATCTGGAAGTGGTCGGGGTCGACTGCCATATCGGTTCGCAGCTGACCACTCTGGAGCCGTTCCTCGACGCCCTCGACCGCCTGCTGGCGCTGATCGACCGCCTCGGCGACTGTGGCATCCACCTGCGTCACCTGGACCTGGGTGGCGGTGTTGGCGTGCGTTACCGTGACGAAGAGCCGCCGCTGGCTGGCGATTACATCAAGGCCATCCGCGAGCGCCTTGGCGACCGCGACCTGGCCTTGGTGTTCGAACCGGGCCGCTACATCGTGGCCAACGCTGGCGTCCTGCTGAGCCGCGTTGAATACCTCAAGCACACCGAACATAAAGACTTCGCCATCGTTGACGCGGCGATGAACGACCTGATTCGCCCCGCCCTGTACCAGGCCTGGATGAACGTCACCGCGGTGCAGCCGCGCGCTGGCGAAGGCCGCACTTACGACGTGGTCGGCCCGATCTGTGAAACCGGCGACTTCCTGGCCAAAGAGCGCACGCTCAACCTGGCCGAAGGCGATCTGCTGGCGGTGCACTCGGCGGGCGCCTATGGTTTTGTCATGAGCTCGAACTACAACACCCGTGGCCGTTGCGCTGAAATCCTGGTCGATGGTGACCAGGCCTTCGAAGTACGTCGCCGCGAAACCGTAGCCGAGTTGTTCGCTGGCGAAAGCCTGCTGCCGGAGTAACCCCATGCTGCTGCGTTTTACCAAAATGCATGGGCTGGGCAATGACTTCATGGTCCTTGACCTGGTCAGCCAGCATGCGCATATCCTGCCCAAGCACGCCAAGCAATGGGGTGACCGTCATACCGGTATCGGCTTCGACCAGTTGCTGATCGTCGAAGCACCGAGCAACCCGGAGGTGGATTTCCGCTATCGGATTTTCAACGCCGACGGTTCCGAGGTTGAGCAGTGTGGCAACGGTGCGCGTTGCTTTGCCCGCTTCGTGCTGGACAAACGCCTGACCGCGAAAAAGCGTATCCGCGTCGAAACCAAGGGCGGCATCATTGAGCTGGACGTACGCAACGACGGGCAGATCTGCGTTGACATGGGGCCGCCACGGCTGGTCCCGGCCGAGATTCCCTTCGATGCACCGGCGCAGGCCCTGAGTTACCCGCTGGAAGTGGACGGGCAGCAGGTCGAGCTGGCCGCCGTGTCGATGGGCAATCCCCATGCGGTGCTGCGCGTCAACGACATCAATAACGCTCCGGTTCACCAACTGGGCCCACAGATCGAGCATCACCCGCGCTTCCCGCAGCGGGTCAATGTCGGCTTCATCCAGGTCATCGATCGCCACCGTGCTCAACTGCGTGTCTGGGAGCGTGGTGCTGGGGAAACCCAGGCATGTGGTACCGGCGCTTGCGCTGCGGCCGTAGCCGCGATCAGCCAGGGCTGGATGGACTCGCCACTGCTGATCGACCTTCCCGGTGGGCGCCTGTCCATCGAGTGGGGCGGTCCGGGCAAACCGGTGCTGATGACTGGCCCAGCCGTACGCGTGTTTGAAGGACAGGTTCGACTATGAGTGAGTATCGACCATGAGCGATCAGCCCCAGGCACCCGCCGAACAGCCCACCGACCTTAGCGCCGAGGGTTCAACGCCCGCCTTCGGGGCTGAGGCCGTGGTTGCCTACCTGCGCGACAACCCGACGTTCTTCGCCGAGCACGATGAATTGCTCAGTGAACTGCACATCCCTCACCAGCGCGGCGACACTGTTTCGCTGGTAGAGCGCCAGCTCACGTTGCTGCGCGGCCGCAACATCGAGATGCGTCACCGCCTCTCGCAGTTGATGGACGTAGCACGCGACAACGACCGCTTGTTCGACAAGACCCGCCGACTGATCCTCGACCTGCTCGATGCCGACAGCCTGGAAGCGGTGGTCATGGCGGTTGAAGACAGCCTGCGCCAAGAATTCAAGGTGCCCTTTGTCAGCCTGATCCTGTTCGGTGAAACCGCCGCGCCGGTCGGCCGTTGGGTCAACAGCGCCGACGCACAGCAAGCCATCGGTGGCCTGCTGTGCAGCGGCAAGACCGTCAGCGGCAACCTGCGCGATCATGAACTGGACTTTTTGTTCGGTGAAGAGCAACGCAAGGAAGTCGGCTCAACGGCCGTTGCCACACTTAACCACCAAGGCCTGCACGGCGTCCTGGCCATCGCCAGCCGTGACCCGCAGCACTACAAGAGCAGCGTCGGCACCCTGTTTCTCAGTTACATCGCCGAAGTGCTTGGCCGCGTGGTGCCGCGCTTTACCCAGACCTTGCGCCCGGTGCGCTGATGGAACGCCAGCTGCAGGCTTTCAGCGCGCACCTGCGCAACGAACGCCAGGTGTCCGAGCATACCCAGCTGGCCTACCGTCGCGACCTCGACAATGTCCTGGCCTTCTGCGCCAAGAGCGGGATCGATAGCTGGAATGCCTTGCAGATCCAGCACCTGCGTCAGTTCATTGCCCGCCAGCATCATCAGGGGCAATCATCACGCAGCCTGGCGCGCCTGCTCTCGGCGGTGCGTGGTTTCTACCGCTACCTCAACCGTGAAGGCGTGTGCAGCCACGATCCAGCCAACGGCCTGGCAGCACCCAAGGGCGAACGACGCCTGCCCAAGACTCTCGACACCGACCGTGCCCTGCAACTGCTCGAAGGCGCGGTGGAAGACGAGTTTCTCGCCCGTCGCGACCAGGCCATGCTTGAGCTGTTTTACTCCTCAGGCCTGCGTCTGTCGGAGCTGACCAGCCTGAACATCGACCAATTGGACCTGCCCGCCGGCCTGGTCCAGGTCCACGGCAAAGGCAGCAAGACCCGCGTGTTGCCGGTCGGCCGCAAAGCCCGCGAAGCCCTTGAGCAATGGCTAGCCCTGCGCGGCAGCAGCGCCCCGCAAGATGGCGCGGTGTTCGTCAGCCAGCAAGGACGGCGCCTGGGGCCACGCGCCATACAACTGCGCGTGCAAGCCGCTGGCGCACGGGAGTTGGGCCAGAACTTGCACCCGCACATGTTACGTCACTCCTTTGCCAGTCACCTGCTGGAGTCGTCCCAGGACCTGCGCGCCGTACAGGAGATGCTCGGCCATGCCGACATCGCCACCACTCAGATCTACACTCACCTTGATTTCCAGCACCTGGCCGCTGTCTATGACAGCGCCCATCCCCGGGCCAAACGCAGTAAGGGCAGCGATTGATGAGCATCGAACTGATCACCTTTGATCTTGACGACACCCTGTGGGATACCGCCCCGGTAATCGTCAGCGCCGAAGCCATCCTACGTGACTGGCTAGCCGCCAACGCGCCCGACCTTGGCGCTGTACCCGTGGAGCATCTGTACGCTATCCGCGAGCGCCTGGTACAGGCCGAGCCAGGGCTCAAGCACCGCATCAGCGCCTTGCGCCGCCGCGTGTTGTTCCATGCCCTGGAAGATGTTGGCTACAGCGAGAACAAAGCCCGCGAGCTGGCCAACGAAGGCTTCGAGGTGTTTCTCCACGCCCGGCATCAGATCGATATCTTCCCCGAGGTTCAACCGGTACTGGAAATTCTCCGGCGCCATTACACCCTTGGCGTTGTCACCAACGGCAATGCCGATGTGCGTCGCCTGGGGTTAGCCGACTACTTCAAGTTTGCCCTCTGCGCCGAAGACATCGGCATCGGCAAACCTGACCCACAACCTTTCCTCGAAGCCTTGCGTCAGGGCCAGGTTGAAGCTCACGCCGCTGTGCATATCGGCGATCACCCTGGTGATGATATTGCCGGCGCCCAACGGGCGGGCCTGCGGGCGATCTGGTTCAATCCACAGGGCAAGGCCTGGGAGGCCGAGAACCGTCCTGATGCCGAGATCCAGCGCCTCTCGCAACTGCCCGAGCTGCTCAATAGCTGGCGATAGGCGCGCGGATTACTCTGACGGTCGATGGAATATAAGTTTGAGTTTCTCGACGTACTTTGAACCGGTACTGCTTTTATTTGAGCCTGCTGCGACCGCTTTCGGTGTCGCCTCTTTCGACAGCCATGAATTCGCCTCAGGCTTGTGCCAGGGCGCACGTCTGTGGCGTTGGCGAGCATCCATTGCGGTGCCTGCTATAGTCAGCCGGAGCGGCTCATGGCTATAGCTGAAAAGCAATCTACTCAGGAGTTGATTATGCGAATCGTATCGGCCATTGCGTGCACATTCCTGTTATCCCTGGCATTGCCAACGCTGTCCTTTGCCGGTTCGGATTGTGATGATGCGGGCAGTGCAAGTGATGTCAGAAATTGTTTAAAAAACAACAATGATCAGAAGGGCAAAGGCAATTGCAATGACAATGGCAATTGCGGCAAGGCCAAGGACAAGGCCAAAAACAAAGATTACGACGACGACCACTCAGTCAGTTGCATGGAGATCAACAACCTTGTGTTGCGCCGTGAGTGCCTTGACCGGCGCAGAGATTGAATGAAGGGATTGCCATTGCAGATCGAAAAAGCCCGCAGCGACGGCGGGCTTTTTCGATGACGAAACCACTCAGATAGGGCGGCTACCGTACTTGTTGTCCGGTTTCTTGGGCGGATCGGCGACCACATTGGCCTCCACTTCCTGCACCTTGCCACCACGGGAGAGAAACTCTTCCATGGCCTTGGCCAGCGCATCGCGCTCCTTCTGCTTGGCTTCCATGCTCGGCATATCGTCTACCGAGACGGCGGCCGACTTGGACTTGCCTTTGGCAGCAGGTACCGGGCTGTCATCACCACTGTCGTCAGCTACATCTTCAGCTGCCGCTTCGAGGCCGTCATCACCTTCGTCTTCGTCGCCTACTTCGAGGTCGTCAGTTTCCAGATCATCGTCGCTCATGTTCTACCTCATGACTTGCGAAAAGCAGATTAGTTATAGACCAGCAGCGCCACAAATCGACAGCTGCCGGAAAAATTCACAGGGTCGCGGCTTTGCCGCCACCTCAGGCGCGCGCCATGGCATATGGCGTACGCCGTGCAAGCCCCACGCTTGGCAGGGCCTGACAAAATTAAAGAGCCGCCGACAGTAAGCCCGTCGGCCTACCCTGGCATGATCGGCCTGCTCATTGGCAAGCCTAGCAAAGGGTAACGAAGTTTGCGGACAGCTTGTCAGCTCCCTTCGGCGCGCATTCTAGCGTGCTCAGAGAAAAAGCAAAGTGCCTAACTATCACTCTGTGCTGTAAGTTTTCTGCCTGCGTGAAGCCAGTCGAAAAAGCAACGGCAAAAGCGCCAGAAGAAACCGTTTGCGCTACCAGAATCCGACAAATTGCAGACAAAAAAATGCCCGGCAAGCCGGGCAAGTTTTTTCGAGACGTTTACAGGTTGTAGCCGCGCTCGTTGTGTTGCGCCAGGTCGAGACCGACCGACTCTTCTTCTTCGTTAACCCGCAGACCCATGACCAGGTCCAGCACCTTGAGAATCACATAAGTGACGATCGCGGTGTAGATCACGGTAAAGCCCACGCCTTTGGCCTGAATCCACACTTGTGCGCCGATGTCTTCGACGGTACCAAAGCCTCCCAGTGCCGGAGCGGCGAACACGCCCGTCAGAATCGCGCCGACGATACCGCCGATACCATGCACCCCGAAGGCGTCCAGGGAGTCGTCGTAGCCGAGTTTGCGCTTGAGGCTGGTAGCGCAGAAGTAGCAAACCACACCGGCAACCAGACCGATCACCAAGGCGCCCATCGGGCCGACAGTGCCAGCGGCTGGGGTAATGGCGACCAGGCCGGCGACCACACCCGAAGCGATGCCCAGGGCACTCGGCTTACCGTGAGTCAGCCATTCGGCGAACATCCAGCCCAGGGCGGCGGCGGCAGTAGCGATCTGGGTAACCAGCATGGCCATACCCGCCGTACCGTTGGCAGCCGCAGCGGAGCCGGCGTTGAAACCGAACCAGCCGATCCACAGCATGGCCGCGCCCATCAGGGTGTAACCCAGGTTATGCGGCGCCATTGGCGTGGTCGGGAAGCCCTTGCGCTTGCCCAACACCAGGCACGCTACCAGGCCGGCGATACCGGCGTTGATGTGCACCACGGTGCCGCCAGCGAAGTCCAGCACGCCCCAGTCCCACATCAGGCCGCCGTTGCCGCTCCAGACCATATGCGCAATCGGTGCGTAAACCAGGGTGAACCAGATGGCCATGAAGATCAGCATCGCCGAAAACTTCATACGTTCGGCAAAGGCACCGACGATCAACGCCGGGGTGATAATCGCGAAGGTCATCTGGAAAGTAATGAATACGGCTTCAGGGAACAGTGCCGCCGAAGACGTGAGGCTCGCTGGGGTCACACCGGCGAGGAACGCCTTGGAAAAACCGCCAACGAAGGAATTGAAGTTGACCACGCCTTGTTCCATACCGGTGGTATCGAACGCCAGGCTATAGCCGTACACCACCCACAAAACGCTGATCAAACCGGTGATCGCAAAGCACTGCATCATCACCGACAGTACGTTTTTGGAACGCACCATCCCGCCGTAAAACAGGGCCAGACCTGGGATGGTCATGAACAGCACCAAGGCGGTGGCGGTCAACATCCAGGCCGTGTCGCCGGAGTTGAGTACCGGGGCTGCCTCCTCTGCCATGGCCAGGCCAGGCATTATGAGGGACAAAAGGGCTCCTAGCCCTGCGAATTGACGCAGAGTCATATTGTTATCTCCTGGGGCGTTGGGGTTTGGTGAGGCTTTTTTTAGATCGCGTCGGTATCGGTTTCGCCGGTACGAATGCGAATCGCCTGTTCCAGATTGACCACGAAAATCTTCCCGTCACCGATCTTGCCGGTGTTGGCGGCCTTGGTGATCGCTTCGATAACCCGGTCCAGATCCTTGTCGTCGATGGCGACGTCGATCTTCACCTTGGGCAGGAAATCAACCACGTACTCAGCACCGCGATACAGCTCGGTGTGGCCCTTCTGCCGACCGAAGCCTTTGACTTCAGTGACAGTGATACCCTGCACGCCGATTTCAGACAGCGACTCGCGCACGTCGTCCAACTTGAACGGCTTGATGATGGCAGTGACTAGCTTCATGAAACTCTCTCCCGAATTGGTGGACTTGCCCCAGGAAAACAAACCCGACTCAAGTCTAAGCGCAGCGCCTGGCTTTGTAACGCGTCGTTGACGGTGACTGCATCAGTGCATGGGTCATAAGGGTCTTAGCAGAAACCTTGCCAGATCTGCTAAATCGTCCAATTACAGGGACTTGCGTTAGCCCATGCTGTTTGGCCAGTCGCCATCAGCGTTTCGCTGCACAATTACGGTGCGCGTCGATTCGCGGCGATGCGCAAAAAGCGTGCAGCACAAGACGAGCAAAGCTGCGTGCTACACTGGCGCCCCATTTGGATACAGCGGATAGCCGAACATGCTCGCGCCCAAAGCCTTTCTTGATGCCCTGAGCGACCAAGCCTCGCGTCTGTTCAGTGGCGACGCCTCGCAACCTCGCGCCGAACTCGAAAGCCAGTTCAAGGCCCTGCTGCAAAGTGGCTTCAGCAAACTGGAACTGGTCAGCCGGGAAGAATTCGATAGTCAGATGGTGGTTTTGGCCCGCACCCGTGCGCGCCTTGAAGCACTGGAAGCCAAAGTTGGCGAAATGGAAGCGCGCCTGAACCCGCCTGCGGCTGAATAAATACGTAGCCGCTGCCGCCAGGCTGCGATCGACTGCGTAGCAGTCGCACCCCAGGCAATCCCGGCGGCACAAGGTCTACGGCCGCTTCACGGCCGATCGCAGCCTGGCGGCATCGGCTACCCGTTCCCCCTGACTTAGGTGGGAACCCTTTGCAACTCGATGCCATCAATCAGCGCATCAATCAATGCTCGGGCAAACTCCACCGAATGCTGGGTCGACCAGGTATAACTGCGCCCCGGTTCCCGGGTGTATTGCACCACCTGCTCAATGTTGACGCTCGCGCACTTGAGATACAGCGAGGCGTGCACCAATGCATCTTCAGCACTGATACCGGCACAGACGCTGAACAGTGGCGGATGCTCGGGACAACTGGTGACTGGCCGCTCAATGGTTTCGACAAAGGGCAGATCGGGCGGATCAGGAACGGACTTTTTCATCGGGCGACTCCCATGCAGGTGGAGCGACCACCGTTCGCTGCGAAACGAAATGGGTGGCAGCTGTACGCGGGTTCGCAGACCGGGCATAGGAACCGGCGCACCCGAAGGTGCCCCACGCACAGCCGCCATAAACCTGTATCAGGAAAATGGGGCTCTGACATATGCCTCGGACTGCGACATCCGATCGTTGAACTAGCAACGACAGTCGCAGAGTAGGCATGCGCCTGGGCAGGCGCAACAGAGCAGCGGCGCCGGGAGTATGATTCAGAAGCGTCTGACAGAAAACCACTACAACCGGTAGGAGCGGCGGTGCGGCGACCCGACTTGCTCCGCGATACGATGTGCCTGAATGACCGCAATCGCGAAGTATGCCTGTTCCTCCGTCACCCTCCGCACCCAAGTAAGAGTGCCTGCACTCGCAGTCCGCGTTAAAGTCCACCACGTTCAACGACAAAGTCCGAAAGAACAAACCGACAAACTGAACGTTTAATACCAACACCAGCTACAAGCTGAAGTTGTAGGAAGCTTCTGATTACTCAATCACCCGCCACTGCAACATTGAACAGAACCGCACTTGAATGCATCATCATGCAAACACAACCGGATTTAATACATGGAGAAAATCAAAATGGATGAAGAATCATGTGACATTCATGATGTAGCCAAATCCGCCAGTGACTTAATATCATTCAGTTGCACACTCGGAGCCATGCACTTTAATGACGGCATGATCCAGCTCCAGTTCAATTCCCTTGTCGCCTCTTACGCAGATGACATTGTCAGGGCAGTTGAAGACGGTGTAATAAGCGCATGGCAAGGAATACAGGAAATAACACAGGAATACTTCGAACTGTCTGAAAAAGCGTCTTTTTATGCCCAGAATGCGGTAGGCATTCTGGGGGGAGCCTTGCAAATTGAAGCGGGTGCTGCCATGACCGCGACCGTAGCCGGCGCGCCAATCGGCGGCCTGCTAGTCGCACATGGAACCAATAATATTTATGAAGGCGTGGGCAATATATATAATGGCCCCGATGCGCCGGGTGTGATTGGCCCAACAAGGCATGCTTATCGACATGTTTTCAGCGACACTTCTGACGGGGATATGGCGTACTACTCAGCAGACTTGTTTTTATCGGTTCTAGGCATGACAAAAAAAGTACGCCCACCCGAGTCATTTGAATTATTTTTAAAAGATCCAATTAACTACAAAAGATCTTATCAGCAAGCTGGCAAAGTAACCCTAGCTTTCGAGGCACTGATCGATTACTACTCCATAAAATCAATGACGCAAGTAGAACCGCAAAAATAATATACAACGCAAAATTCCGATCAAATTACGCCGCGCAGCCTTTTTCTATAAAAAACAAACCCCAACACAACAATTATTATATATGTTACCGCATAAAGAATTTGTAGCTGCCTACCTTCAAAGTTATACAAAGCCCTTATTGGCCATGTAATCAGTCCCGCGTATAAAATAGAAGGACCGAAAACGACACACGTTAAAGCAACATAATAGCGGACATTTTCTAAATTCATGGATATAAACCATTAAGCACACGCGCCTGGGCTGCTAAGCAACGACAGACGCAGGGTAGACATGCACCTGAACGGGCGCAACAGAGCAGCGGCGTCGGAAGCATGATTCAGAAACGTCTGACAGAAAACAGCTACAACTGGATCAAGACCCGCTGCTCTAATGAAAGCCCTCCTGCTGCCGATAACCGAAGACTTGAGCGCTGCGGCCTCTCCCTCTAGGACAGCAGGTATCCCATGAAAGCCTGCATCACACATCGCGAGATCTTCTATCACCTCCTGCATGCCGTTTTCCAGGCATGCGAAAAGAAGCCGGTCATCGCCGAATTCGGTGTTCTGCGAGGAGAGAACGCGCTCAAACTGTACAACGCACTAGCGCCAGAAAAGATGGTGCTGATCGACAGCTGGAGCCCAGCGGCGAACGACGCGTACAGCCCGTTCGATCCGCTTCCTGCATGGGTTGAGCCGGTCGACTCTTACGCTTACTACTACGGCGGCCCAATGGACGATCCAGCCACTTGGGACGCGCTGTACCAGGAATGCCTGAGTAAGTTTGTCGAAATGGATAACGTCACCGCGATCCGCGCCGACACCATCAGCGCCATCGAACAAATCCAGCCAATAACTGGCATCGACAAGTTCGACTTGGTCTACATTGATGCCAATCACCAGTACGAGTACATCCTGCGTGACCTGATGTATTACCAGGATCTGGTGGCAGATGATGGCTTCATCCTGCTCAACGACTGCTGCCACAGCCACCTCGGCACCAAGCAGAATCTTGGCGTGCTGGAAGCACTCAGCAGCTTTCTCAAGCGTAGCGACTTCATTCCTCTGGCCGTGACTAACACCGACTGGTCAGATGTGATCTTGGTGCGCAAGAACTCGATCATGGTGAAACTGGTCGATATGGCACTGACCAACTCCGACATCCCCTTCGTAGAAATCCCGCACCAGCTTATCTCTGCTGCGAAGGTGATCCGTGGACAGCAGCGGGTCAATATCAGCTTTGCATAAGCGTTCAACAAACTGACGAACGATCCTGGCCCGACGCTATGAAAATCCGATGCACGTCTTCTGGCATCGGATTCTTCCGGCCTGAAAGAACCAGACTCACTCTTCCCCGCCCTCTCTCATTCAGCCCCACTATCCTTACAGAGCCGCAGGACGCGGCTTCGTATAGATCATGGAGCATTCATGTCCCTCGCCCTTGTCCACAGCCGTGCCCAAGTCGGTGTCTCAGCCCCTGCCGTCAGTGTTGAAGCGCATCTGGCCAACGGTTTGCCGGCGCTAACCCTGGTCGGCTTGCCAGAAGCCACGGTCAAAGAAAGCAAAGACCGCGTGCGCAGCGCGATCCTCAATTCAGGTCTGGAATTTCCCGCCCGGCGCATCACCCTCAACCTCGCGCCGGCAGATTTACCTAAGGACGGCGGTCGTTTCGATCTGGCAATTGCCTTAGGCATTCTTGCCGCCAACGGGCAGTTTCCAAGCGCTGCCCTTGGCGAGCTGGAATGCCTCGGCGAACTCGCCCTGTCCGGGGCCATACGGCCGGTGCAAGGTGTACTGCCCGCAGCCTTGGCAGCACGCGCCGCCGGGCGCGCGTTGGTAATCCCACAAGAAAATGCGGAGGAAGCCTGCCTGGCCTCAGGGTTGGTGGTGTTTGCAGTCGGGCACCTGCTGGAATTGGTGGCCCACCTCAACGGACAGACGCCACTCAATCCCTACGCGGCTAATGGTTTGATGCTGCACGTTCGCCCCTACCCGGACCTGAATGAAGTTCAGGGCCAGCAAGCAGCCAAGCGTGCCCTACTGGTCGCCGCCGCGGGTGCACACAATTTGCTCTTCAGCGGCCCGCCGGGTACCGGTAAAACCTTACTCGCCAGCCGTCTGCCCGGCCTGTTGCCGCCGCTCGATGAGCGCGAAGCACTGGAAGTGGCAGCCATTCAATCAGTGGCCAGTCATGTGCCGCTGAGTAGCTGGCCACAGCGACCGTTCAGACACCCTCACCACTCGGCGTCCGGCGCGGCGCTGGTGGGTGGCGGCAGCCGACCGCAACCTGGCGAGATTACCCTCGCCCATCATGGCGTGCTGTTTCTGGATGAGTTGCCGGAGTTCGAACGGCGGGTGCTGGAGGTGTTGCGCGAGCCACTGGAGTCAGGCGAGATCGTTATCGCTCGGGCCAAAGACAAAATCCGCTTCCCGGCACGCTTTCAACTGGTCGCCGCGATGAATCCCTGCCCCTGTGGATATCTGGGTGATCCCACCGGGCGCTGTCGCTGTGGCAGTGATCAGATTCAGCGTTATCGCAACAAGCTCTCTGGCCCTTTGCTCGACCGCATCGACCTGCACCTGACTGTCGCTCGCGAAGCCACGGCGTTGTCGTCGGCTGCCAGCGAGGGCGAGAGCAGCGCCACTATTGCAGCGCAGGTCGCCGTTGCCCGTGATATCCAGCACCAGCGTCAGGGATGCGCCAATGCCTTTATCGACTTGCCGGGGCTACGCCAGTATTGCGGACTGTCCAGCGCCGACCAGCAGTGGCTGGAAAGTGCCTGCGAGCGCCTTACGCTGTCGCTGCGTGCAGCACATCGGCTGTTGAAGGTGGCCCGGACGCTGGCCGATCTTGAAAACGCCGAACAAATTGACCGGAGCCATCTTGGCGAGGCACTGCAGTACCGGCCGACAACTTCGACGTGAATTATTTCAATCTTGAAATATATAAAGCCCACTATTTTATGAAACCAACAGAGCAATAGCAAGAACACTTCGTCGACTTGCTTCATTTAATGTGACCCTTATAATAGCGGGGAATTTCACAACGCGCGTATTGCTTGATGATCCACCAATTTCGACTAAAGAATAGCGCTCTTGTGGAGTTTATTCCTGAACACTGCAAGATTATTATCAACAAAATACCCGGCGCACCCGAGGAACTAACACTTGCCCGCGCCGAGTCGCGGATACTCGAACTCTTGCTGATGGAACCTGGAGCGATCTGCTCCCGTGAGGCCATCCTTGAGTTTGCCTGGGATGATCGGGTGGTCTCCGCCGGTAGCCTCAACCAGTCCATCTTCATGCTCAGAAACATACTGGGCGACGGCAAAGATCACGAAATAGTGATCACCGTGCCGCGACGCGGCTATCGGTTCAACAGCGACTTTCTGGTCGCGCTCCCCGAGGTTGCGGATGATCCCGTTGAGGAGCCACCGCCTGCTCGCGCTCCCAGCGCGACGATACCTGCAAACCTGCCTGACACCAGGCACGGCATTGGTGCGGCGGTCTGGCTGGGCTATCTGACGGCGGCAATTGTCACTCTATTCACCCTTTGGCATATATACAGCTGGTACAAACCAACCACTGAAATGCACATGACAACAATTGAGCAAGGTGAACTTACAATTTCCGCAGTGGGTAAAAGCGAGCTTGAGGTTAACAAACTTAAAGCCGACTTTTTAAACGCAGGCTTGCCCGATCAAAATTTGAAAGGCCAGGTTTTTATTAGCCGTACAGGTCCGCGTATAAACTTATCATGCATCCGGGAAACAGGCGAGGCTTACAATCTCGAGTATCAGTTTCAAGATGAGCGCTTCATCAGCATGTTAAGAAAATGCGTCACCGGTGAAAAATGAATAACTTACGAGCTACTTGGTATCACTGGCTGGTTATCGCTTCAGTTATTTTAGCGTGCCTCGTGGTACTGTTCATGACACTACCCCGCCCGTATATAAACAGCCAGCCTTATCGATCCGTCGGGCACCATTTTATGGGGCACGAACTTCTGGATTTCAAAGAAGGGTTTACGATCAGTGAACCTAGCGCCGTTCTGAGTGTTCTCGAGCGTCTGGGCGATAAAGAGCGACATGTCGCGGTGGGCACCTCGCTGGTTGATGTTTCGAGGTGGCGAATTAAAATCAAGGTTGAAGATGTTAAAGCCAGCAGCCAGGAGGAGCTGTTCGACGTCAGCCGCAATTCTGAGCTGCTTTTTGCTCGGCAGTATTTCCGTATCGGCTCCATCCTCAATCTGGCCGTCATCCCTACCGACAGCCACTCGCTGTGCTATTACATCCTCGAACTTGATCGCTTGCGCTGTATGAATGATTGAGCCCTTGCCGCGCCTTGGCTGGCGCGGCTAGCAGGTCATAAATAACGATTTTTGATTCCTGTTTTCCTCGCTCTAGGCCCAGAGTGGGGATAGATCGGTCACATCAAAGTGACATCAACAGGAATCTCCATGCCCGTTAAAAATCTTGCCATTCTATTGCTCACCATGAGCCTGTTCGGTTGTTCGATGGCTCCCACCATCGACACTGCAATAACGGCTGAACAACAGAAGTCCAACGACACGTTACACATCATCGAGAACGACGACGCTACCATGGCCTGGAAAAAATCCAGCGCACCGTTGTCGAAAGACCATGACAAGGCAATATTTATTAACTTGCCGAAAACTATTACTTTCGACAGTACCGACCCTCGACTTGCCAATTATTCAACTGACGCAAACAAACTCCGAGTGCACTTCCGCAATGCGCTGGAAAAACAACTGACCGCCGGTGGTTATCGGCTGGTCGACGGGCCCACTGCAGGGGCACTTTCACTGCAAGTATCGATTGCCGATATCGAACGCACACCACGTGATCCAAATATCACCGAATACATCCCCATCGGCATGTTGGTTGGCCTCTCCCTACATGCTACCGGTGTGCGCGATGAAACCCTGTACCTGTTCTTCCAGAGCGAGGTCAGCGACAGCCTGACCGGTGAAACCCTCGGCCGCGCTGTCGACCGGGCCAGTGGCAGAAACATCGACCAGGACAAGGGCCCTGTCGTCGAGGACATTTACCCCGCCATGGACACTGCGGCGCAGCTGATTCGCGAACGCCTGGATAGAGAGTTTCAGCCAAAGGGTTCGGCCTGACCCGTCATCCCTTTCCATTAACTAAAAACACATTGGACGTAAGATGAAATTCGCAAAACAGTTTGTAGCCGCTCTCGTTGTATTCAGCTCTGTGAGCGCCATGGCGGATGATCGTGGCCTCTATCTTGGAGGTGGTCTGACAAAAGTGGAAACTGATGAGCACCAACTCAGTGACGACGATAACGCTTACAAAGCGTTCGTCGGCTACCGACTGAACCCTTATCTGGCAGTGGAAGGTGCCTGGGTAGATTTGGGCAACTTCAGCGGCAAGGACGGCGACTTCGAGGGTCACTCGCTGCAGGCTACGGCCCACTTCGGCATACCGATTGGTCAGCGCATCCGTCTGTTCGCCAGCGCGGGTGTGCATGCCTGGGACGCGGACAATGACATCGCAGGCGATAGCAGTGACCTGGACATGACCTATGGCCTGGGTGTCGAGATGGATGTGTTCCGCAACATTGGGGTGCGCCTGGAGCAGGAAGTCCTGCAGGTCGGCGATATCGACCTGGATCAGACCAGTGCCAGCGTCTACTTGATGTTCTGATCCCGTCAGTGAGCGGTGAGCCGTGACGCTAGTAAGAGCCAGTAGTAATTACCGCCAACCTGCTCTTTACTAGCAACAGCCCACCGCCGCGAGATCGGAATGTTTGCGTTCATCCAGAGTTACCCATTGCTGATCGGCATTAGCTTGATCGCACTCGACCTACTGCTCTGGCAAATGATCCCGGTCGAGCGGCGCGCCTGGCGCATTGGTCTGCGCCTTGGTGTGTTCCTGCTGTTTACCGGGGTGCTGATCAGCGCCGGCATCAGCCCGCTGCAACCGGCGCCCTGGGCGGATGATGTAGCGCGCAATCTGCTCGCCACGGTGCTTGGCATCAGCTGGTGGCTGTTCGCTGCACGTACCATCACTGTGGTCATCGGGGTCGTCCTGGTGGCCCGCAGCAGCCATACCGGGCGACTGTTGCAGGATGTGCTGGGGGCAGTGATCTTCCTCGTTGCCATCGTTGCCGCTGCTGCCTATGTGCTGCAACTACCGGTCAAAGGCCTGTTGGCCACTTCCGGGGTGATGGCGATCGTCATCGGCCTGGCGCTGCAAAGCACCCTCAGTGACGTGTTCTCGGGGATCGTGCTCAATACCACTCGCCCCTATCAGATCGGCGACTCGATCAGCATCGATGGCACTGAAGGCAAGGTGATCGACATCGACTGGCGAGCGACGCGACTGCTGACGGGCAATGGCAGCCTGGCGGTGATTCCCAACTCGGTGGCGGCCAAGGCCAAGCTGCTTAATTTCAGCCAACCCAACGATATCCACGGCGTCTCCATCACCGTGGTAGTACCAGCCAAAGTACGCCCCCGCCGTGTCCTTGATGCGCTGGAAAAAACCCTGCAAGGCACTCGCCTGCTGTTGGCCACGCCCAAACCCAAGGTCACGATCAAGAGTTCGTCGCTGGAATCGGTCGAGTATGAAGCCAGCGGCTTCGTCAGTTCCATGAGCCAGAAGAGCGAAGTGCGCAACCAGATGTTTGACCTCGCCCACCGCCACCTGGAGGCCACTGGTGTGGTGTGGAATGCCGATACACCGTCGTCGCTGGGCTGGAGCCGCCAACGTGCGTTGCTGGAGGATGTGCGCATCTTCCGCTCGCTGAGCAGCGACGAGAAAGACAACCTCAGCCAGCGCATGACCACGGTGGAGTACCTGGCCGACCAGGTCATTCTTGGTGTCGGCGACAGCTCTGACTACCTGTTGGTCATCGGCACCGGCGTAGTCTCGGCATCAATCCGTGATGGCGACAAGCTGATCGAGGCCGGGCGCATGGGGCCTGGCGAAGTGCTCGCGGCTGAAGGCTTGCTCGATGATGAGCAGTCTATTGCCGAGTTCCGTAGCCTGACCAGTTGCCTGCTGTATCGCATCGACAAGGACAACGTGCGCAGTTGCCTGGAAGAGCGCCATGAAGTTAAGACCGCGCTGACCAAGCTGCAACGCGTCCGCCTGCAAACTAACCAATCACTGCTGGAACAGAAACCGGCAGCCATCAAGAAAGGTGGCTTTCTTAGCTGGCTGCACAAGTCGTAAGCGTTACAGCACCACGCGCAAGCATTGCCCAGCGTGATACAGCGAGAACCCGGTTTCGTAGAAGCCCGTACGCAGCGCCGGGGCCGATACCGGTTTCATTGCCGAGAACGGAATCGGCAAGGCATCCGGGTTGTCCTCCAGCAGGAACTGGGCAAAGGCTTTGCCGATCACCGTGCCGGTGGTGTTGCCGCGACCGTTGTAGCCAGTTACCGCCACCAGACCTGGCGCCGGCTCGAACAGACGCATCAAGTGATCGGGGGTGAAGTCGATGCAGCCGGTCCAGTGCATTTCCCACTCGACCTTGCCCAATTGCGGGAAGTAGTGGTTCTGGATGCGGTCAGCCCAGCTGCGGATGAACCAGCTCGGTTTGTTGTCGACCCGCCCCAGACTGCCGAGCAACAGGCGGCCTTCATCGTCGCGGCGAATGCTGCTCAGCACCGTGCGTGTGTCCCAAGAGCCCTGACCATGCTTGAGCACATTGTCAGCGGCTTCGCCCTGTAACGGCGCTGAGGCGACCTGGTAGTAGTAGCCGCGGAAAAAGTGTTTCTGCAGCGTGGTCCAGTCACCCTCGGTGTAGGCACCAGTAGAGATCACCACTTTGTCGGCACTGACCGAGCCGTTGGCGGTTTTCACTCGCCAGCTGTGGCCTTCGCGCGCCAGGCCTTCGACAGCAGATTGCTGAAAAATCTGTCCACCCAGGCGGGTGACCGCAGCGGCCAGGCCTTGGGTATAAGCCATGGGGTTGATGGTGCCTGCGCGGCGATCAAGCAGCGCAGCGGAAATCTTGTCGGTACCGCAGTATTCCTCACAGCGCGCACCGGTGAGCAGCTCGACATCGGCACCGCGACGGGTCCACTGCTGGTGGCGGGCTTCAAGGTCAGCAACACCACTGGCGTTGTGAGCCATGTGCAGGGTGCCAGTGTTGTGTGCCTGGCAGTCAATACCCAGGCGTTTGATGGTGGCGAAAACTTCAGCTGGCGCTTCGCCGAGCACCTTGTTCAGGCGACTGCCTTGCAGTTGGCCAAGGGTGGCTTCAACGTCATCGGGACGAATCCAGGTACCGGCGTTGACCAGCCCGACGTTACGCCCGGAACCGCCGTGACCGATTTTCCAGGCCTCCAGCACAATCACCGACTTGCCCTGTTCGAGCAGGTGCAGCGCAGCGCTCAGACCGGTAATGCCGCCGCCGATGACGCAGACGTCGGCCTTGAGTTCGGTGGCCAGTTTATCGACCGGCGTAGCGAGCTTGGTGACATGTTCCCACAGACATTGTTGACGCAGCTCTGGCATGGCCGGCTTCCTCATTATTCTTGTTCGGTGGTGCGCCTATCGCCGGCAAGGTCGGCTCCCACAGGGAGCTGGCATTGCCGGCGATTACGCCAACGCGGTGATCAGTCGAACACAATCCCCTGCGCCAGCGGCAGTTCACGGGAGTAGTTCACCGTATTGGTCTGGCGACGCATATAGGCTTTCCAGGAGTCGGAGCCCGACTCACGGCCACCACCGGTTTCTTTCTCACCGCCAAACGCGCCGCCGATCTCTGCACCGCTGGTGCCGATGTTGACGTTGGCGATACCGCAGTCGCTGCCCGAGGCGCTCTGGAAGCGCTCGGCTTCACGCAGGTCTGTGGTGAAGATGCACGAAGACAGACCTTGCGGCACTTCATTGTTCAGACGCAGGGCCTCTTCAAAGTCGTCATAGGCCAGAACGTAGAGGATCGGCGCGAAGGTCTCATGACGCACTACCGCGCTCTGTGCCGGCATCTCGGCAATGGCCGGAGTCACGTAGTAAGCGTTCGGATACTGTTCCGCCAACTGGCGCTCACCACCGAACACCTGGCCACCTTCGTCGCGAGCACGAGCCAGGGCGTCTTGCATGGCGCTGAAGGACGGCTTGTCGATCAGCGGACCGACCAGGTTGTCCTTGCGAGGGTCACCGATACGCACCTTGGCGTACGCAGCTTTGACCCGTGCCACGACTTCGTCCTTGATCGAACGGTGCACAATCAGGCGACGCAGGGTGGTGCAACGCTGACCGGCCGTACCGACAGCGCTGAACAGGATGCCGCGCACAGCCAGGTCCAGATCGGCGCTCGGCGCCAGGATCATGGCATTGTTGCCACCGAGTTCGAGGATGCTGCGACCAAAGCGGGCAGCAACGCGAGGACCGACTTCACGCCCCATGCGGGTACTGCCAGTAGCGCTGACCAACGGCACGCGCGGGTCATCAACCAAGGCCTCACCGGCTTCGCGATCACCGATGATCAGTTGGCTCAGGCCTTCTGGTGCGTCACCAAAGGCTTTCAGGGCTTTCTCAAACAGCGCCTGGCACGCCAGGGCGGTCAGCGGTGTCTTCTCCGAAGGCTTCCAGACCACGGCGTTGCCGCAAACCAGCGCCAGTGAGGTGTTCCAGGCCCAGACCGCGACCGGGAAGTTGAAGGCGCTGATGACGCCAACCACACCCAGCGGATGCCAGGTTTCACGCATGTGGTGACCAGGGCGCTCGGAGGCGATGGTCAGACCGTACAACTGGCGCGACAAGCCCACAGCGAAGTCGCAGATGTCGATCATTTCCTGAACTTCACCCAGGCCTTCCTGGGTGATCTTGCCGGCTTCAACAGACACCAGTTCGCCAAGCGCAGCCTTGTTTTCGCGCAGCACTTCACCAAACAGGCGAATCAGCTCACCACGACGCGGCGCCGGCACATTGCGCCAGGCTTGAAACGCTTGCTCGGCCTTATCGATCTTGGCCACGACCTGGGCTTTGCTTTCCAGGTGCACCGAGGCAATCGCGCTGCCGTCGATAGGGGTGTGAACGGGATGGTTGCCATGGGTGTAGGCACTGGCCGGGACACCGAGGCGGTCAAGCAGTCCATCAACCATTTTCTTCTCCTGCATGCGATGAGTGGTTGAATTAGTGATCCGGATCAGTATTAATCCGATCACTCTGGCGCAACAAACGACCTTTATTCTGCATATCATTCCGCCAGGTAATGATCTACCCGCTTAGAGAGCCGCTATGTCCAAACGTCTGGTGCCATCAATGGCCGCGCTGCAGTGTTTCGAGGCTGCCGCCCGGCACCTGAGCTTCACCCGCGCCGCCGAAGAGCTGCACCTGACCCAGAGCGCGGTGAGTAAGCAAGTCGCGCAACTGGAGGAAATGCTCCGCCATCACCTGTTCCTGCGCATCCGTCGACGCTTGCAACTGACACCAGCAGGCGCGCTATACCTGACCGAGGTCAACAAGATCCTTACCCAGGTCGATATGTCCAGCCGCTACATCCTCTCGTACGGCGAGCAAACTGAAGTATTGAAGGTAGCCACCCAACCGAGTTTTGGCGTGCGCTGGCTGATTCCGCACCTCAAAGGCTTCGGCAAGCGTCATCCGAATATCCACCTGGATATCCGCAATGAGATGGAGCCCTTCGCCTTGCTGCAAGGCAAGGCCGATGTGGTGTTCTTCTTCGGCCAGGGCACCTGGCCTGGCGCGACCTGCGTCAAATTGTTCGGTGAAGAGGTGGTGCCAGTTTGCGCGCCAGAGCTGTTGCAAGGCCGCACCCTGCACGACGCCAGCGAGCTGTCCGAGCTGGTTCTGCTGCAAAGCACCTCACGCCCAGAGGCCTGGCATGAGTGGTTCCTCGAACAAGGTTTGCATTCTGCCCACAGCTACCACGGGCCGCGCTTTGACACCTTCTATATGAGCCTCAGTGCTGCCCAGTCCGGCTGCGGTGTAGCGCTGGTGCCGCGATACCTGGTGGCGCAGGAGCTGGCGGAAGGCAAATTGGTCGTGCCCTGGCAGCACAGCATGTGCAGCAATGGTTCGCATTTTTTGGCGTTTGCCGAGCACGCGGCGGAAGTCCCCAAGGTGCGCGCCCTGGTCGACTGGATTGCTGCTGAGGTTGAAGCACAAGGTTAAGAATTAACGGAATGACTGATCGACTTTTTTTCGCTTGCGGGACAAGTGCATTCCTCGCTTTCATGTAGGGGTGCCCACTTCACCAGGAAGCTTTCGATGCCCGCTCAAGATTTCGTCAGCCCGGACAGCATTCGCGCGCAGTTCTGCGCCGCCATGTCGCTCATGTATAAACAGGAAGTGCCGCTCTACGGCACCCTGCTGTCGCTGGTGAGCGAGATCAACCAGCAGGTCATGACCCAACAGCCGGAAGTGGCCCAGGCCCTGCGCTGGACCGGCGAAATCGAGCGATTGGATCATGAACGTCACGGCGCCATCCGCGTCGGCACGGCCGAGGAGCTGGCGACCATTGCTCGCTTGTTCGCCGTCATGGGCATGCAACCGGTGGGTTACTACGACCTCAGCTCGGCAGGCGTTCCGGTGCACTCCACCGCCTTTCGCGCCGTGCACGAACAATCACTGCATATCAGTCCGTTCCGGGTCTTTACTTCGCTGCTGCGCCTGGAGCTGATCGACAACCCGGCCTTGCGTGAACTGTCCCGGCAAATCCTTGCTAAACGGCAGATTTTCACCCCGCGCGCACTGGCGCTGATTCAACAGTTCGAGCGTGAGGGTGGCCTGAGTGCCGAGGATGCCAACACCTTTGTTGACGAAGCCCTGCACACCTTCCGTTGGCACCATGACGCGACAGTGACGGCCGAGCAGTATCAGCAACTGCATGACCAGCATCGCCTGATCGCCGATGTGGTGGCCTTCAAGGGCCCACACATCAACCACCTGACACCACGCACCCTGGACATCGATGCCATCCAGTTGGGTATGCCGGCCAAGGGGATTCCACCCAAGGCCGTGATCGAAGGCCCGCCCCCGCGGCGTTGCCCGATCCTGCTGCGTCAGACCAGCTTCAAGGCGCTACAGGAAAAGGTCGCCTTCAGCGATCAACGCGGTGACGCAGGCGGTAGCCACACCGCACGCTTCGGCGAGATCGAGCAACGTGGCGCGGCACTGACGCCCAAGGGGCGCCAGCTGTATGACCAACTGCTCGACGCTGCTCGCGAGGCACTCGGTGGCGTACCTGCAGAGGCCAACGCCGAGCGTTACATGGATCTGCTGAGCAATAGCTTCCAGGCCTTCCCGGATGATCTGGCGCAGATGCGCGAGCAAGGGCTGGCGTATTTCCGCTTCTTTGCAACCGAGCGCGGCATGGCCGCACGCGGCGACGCCGGACGACCCACTTCGCTGGATGGCTTGATCGAAGCTGGCCACGTGCATTTCGAAGCGTTGGTATATGAGGACTTCCTGCCGGTCAGTGCGGCGGGGATCTTTCAGTCCAACCTGGGTGATGATGCGCAGAGCGAATATGGCAGCAATGCCAACCGCGATGCCTTTGAGCAAGCGCTGGGCAGGTCAGTGCAGGATGAACTGGAGCTTTATGCGCAGAGTCAGCAGCGATCACTGCAGGCGTGTGCCAAGGCACTGGACCTGCCAGACCTGTAACCACTCCCGGGCCGCTGTGCGACCCATCGCCGGCAAAGCCGGCACCCACAGTGGTTTCATCCCTTCACCGGGCCATTGTGGGAGTCGGCCTTGCTGGCGATGGGTGCGGCGGCAGCGCCAAAGATTTCCACTTTAGGCAAGTCCATCGCATCTGCCTCCCCCTGCAGGAAATCACTCAAGCGCCGCAGCCGCTCACCCCCGGGCCGGGTCTTCGGCCACACTAGGTAGTAATCCATACCGCTCGCCACAGCCGCCGGCCAAGGCAGGCTCAGTCGTCCCTGGGCCACGTCTTCAGCCACCATCAACAAATCGCCCATCGACACGCCATAACCCCGAGCGGCGGCGATCATGCCCAACTCCAGCGTATCGAACACCTGCCCGCCCTTGAGCGATACTTTGTCAGTCAGCCCCATGCGCGCCAACCAACTGCGCCAGTCACGCTTGTCTGGCGTCGGATGCAGCAACTCGACACCGGCCAAGCGCCGGGCATCCCAAGGGCCTTCGTTGAGCAGCTCAGGGGCGCCTACCGGAATCAACAACTCGGAAAACAGTCGGACCACCTCCCACTCCGGTGGAAAGTGCCCGTCCCCAAGCAGTACAGCGCAATCGAAGGGTTCATGGTTGAAGTCGACATGATCGACATCCATCCAGGCACTGGTCAGTTGCACCTCGTTGCCCGGCTGCAAATGACGAAAACGGCTGAGCCGCGCCAGCAGCCAGCGCATGGTCAGGGTCGAAGGCGCTTTCATGCGCAGGATGTCGTCTTCGCTGCGCAGCGTGTTACAGGCGCGCTCCAACGCCGCAAAGCCTTCACGCACCCCGGGCAGCAACAGCCGGGCAGCCTCACTCAGCTGCAAACTACGGCCATTGCGCACGAACAACCGGCAGGCAAAGTGCTCTTCCAGGGTACGAATGTGTCGGCTGACGGCACTCTGGGTAATCGATAACTCATCCCCGGCGCGGGTGAACGAGCTGTGTCGGGCAGCGGCTTCGAAAGCCCGCAAAGCGTAGAGAGGCGGTAAACGACGCGACATGGCAAAACGTCCAGGCAAACCGAGAGGCAATCGACTAGATCATACTCACATGAGTTTTAATCATGCCAATGATCGTTTTTATCCTTTTGTGGATAGCCGTCAAAAAGCCCAGAATTAAAGACTTTCCCTCTCCTCGCGTCAGAAAAGGACGATCCCATGCAGGCCGCACCCACTCATGAACTCAAGGCACTGTTGCGCCTGGCCGGTCCCCTGATCGCCTCGCAACTGGCCCACATGCTGATGGTGCTGACTGATACGTTGATGATGGCCCGCATCAGCCCCCAGGCCTTGGCCGGTGGCGGTCTGGGTGCGGCCAGCTATTCGTTTGTGTCGATTTTCTGCCTGGGCGTGATTGCTGCCGTCGGCACACTGGTAGCGATTCGCAAGGGGGCTGGCGATATTGCCGGCGCTGCCCGACTGACCCAGGCGGGGCTGTGGCTGGCCTGGGCGATGGCGCTGGGCGCAGCGCTGGCGCTGTGGAACCTGGAGCCGGTGCTGTTGTTGCTTGGTCAAAGCCCGAACAACGTCGAGGCGGCTGCCCAGTTCCTGCTCCTGCTGCCCCTTGCCCTGCCTGGCTACCTGAGCTTTATGGCCCTGCGCGGCTTTACCAGCGCCATCGGCCGCTCGACCCCAGTGATGGTCATCAGCCTGGTCGGGACCGTAGCCAACTTCCTGCTCAACTATGCGCTGATCGAAGGCATGTTCGGTCTACCCAAGCTGGGGCTGGTCGGTATCGGCCTGGTGACCGCCATCGTGGCCAACTGCATGGCGGTGGCCATGGCCCTGTACATTCGCTGGCACCCGGCTTACGCGCCCTACCCGATTCGTAAGGGCCTGAGCCGCCCTTCGTGGCCGGCCTTGCGTGAGTTGTGGCGTCTGGGTCTGCCGATTGGCGGTACCTATACGGTAGAAGTCGGTTTGTTCGCTTTTGCCGCACTGTGCATGGGTGTGCTGGGCAGTACTGAACTGGCGGCGCACCAGATCGCCCTGCAGATCGTTTCGACTGCGTTCATGATTCCGGCCGGGCTGTCCTATGCCGTCACCATGCGTGTCGGGCTCTACTATGGTGCTGGTAACCTGCTTGGCGCACGCCATGCCGGACGGGTTGGTATTGGCTTTGGCGCAGCGATGATGCTGGGCTTTGCCATGCTGTTCTGGCTGATGCCCGACCCGCTGGTCGGGCTGTTCCTCGACCACGGTGATCCGGCCTTCGCTGACATCATCCAGCTGGCCGTTAGCCTGTTGATGGTAGCTGCTTGGTTCGAGCTGTTCGATGGTGTGCAAACCATCGCCATGGGTTCGATCCGGGGCCTGAAGGATGCCAAGACCACGTTCCTGGTCGGGCTGTTCTGCTATTGGGTCATTGGTGCTCCCGCTGCTTGGTTGCTGGCCTTCACCCTCGGCATGGGCGCGGTGGGCGTCTGGTGGGGGCTGGCCCTTGGCCTGGCCTGCGCGGCGGTGAGCCTGACCCTGGCGTTCGAGTGGCGGATGAAGCGGATGTTGGGGCGATCCAACGGTGCGAACAAGGCCGCCACTACAGCGGCTTAACATTCCGTGGGAGCGGATTCATCCGCTCCCACGGAATTACAAAGCCACCGACTGCTGCGCCGATCGGCTCAGCAAAAACACCATCAACTCCTCAATCGGCAAGGGCCGACTGATCAGGAAGCCCTGTACCTGATCACACTTGAACCTGCGCAACAGGTCCATTTGTTCCGCAGTTTCCACCCCTTCGGCCACCACCTCCAGATTGAGGTTATGCGCCAGATTGATCATCGCATGGACCAGTTTGCAGTTCTCTTCGCGCTGTTCCATGCCGCCAACAAAGCTGCGGTCGACCTTGAGCAAGGTGATCGGCAGGCTGTTAAGGTGGACGAAGGACGAAAAGCCGGTACCGAAATCGTCGAGCGAAAAACGCACGCCCAATCGGCCCAGGGCATCCATGGTCTGCTGGACCAGGTCATTGCGGCGCATCACTGCCGTCTCAGTGAGTTCAAACTCCAGCCAACGCGCATCGACGCCATGCTCGATGATCAGCCGGCTCAAGGTGGCCAGCAGCTGACTGTCCTGGAACTGGCGGAACGACAAGTTGACCGCCATATGCAGCGGCGCCAGGCCTTGCTCGCGTAACACCTGCATGTCGCGCAGGGCGCGGGAAATCACCCAGTAACCCAGCGGCACGATCAGTCCGCTTTGCTCGGCCAAAGGCACGAATTCGCTGGGCGGCAACAAACCCCGTTCAGCATGACGCCAACGCACCAGCGCCTCCAGGCCGACAATCTGACCGTCGGCCATATTCAGCCGCGGCTGGTAATGCAATTCCAGTTCGTCACGACGCAAGGCGCGGCGTAGCTCGCTTTCCAGATCAGCGAGGCTGCGAGCGTTGCGGTTGATCCGCTCGTTGAAAATATGAAAGGTGCAGCCTTGGGTGCCCTTGGCCTGTTGCATGGCAATGTGTGCATGCCACATCAACGGGTCGGCGCCTCCCTGAGCACGGGCATGGGCGACACCCAGACTGCAGCCAAGCAACAGACTTTCGCCATCCACCCAGTAGGGTTCGGCCAGAGCCTCGGTAATACGTTCTGCCATCCATTCAGCACGCTGTGGCTCACGGCGGGTGTCGATCAACAGGGCGAATTCATCGCTACCCAGGCGGGCAACCTGATCACCGGCTTCAAGCTGGCTTTTCAGGCGCCCGACCACCTGCAGGATCAACCGATCCCCTGCCTGATGGCCAAGCGCATCGTTGGCACGGCGAAAGTTGTCCAGGTCCAGGTGGCCGAGGGCCACGCCACGCCCTTCGTTATCGGCCAGACGCGCAGCCAGCAGGGTGTGAAAGCCCTGACGGTTGGCAATGCCAGTCAACGGATCCTGTTCGGCCAGACGCTGTAGGGTGGCCTCCAGCACTCCACGCTCCCGTACATGACGCAGGCTACGGCGCAGGGTATCGGGGCCAAGCTGGCCAAGCACCAGCCAGTCACTGACTCCCGGCGGAGGCACTTGCGGCTCGTGTTCAAGCAACAGCACCATCGGCAACATGCAACGCCCAGGTGCTGGCTGCAGCTGCGGGGTCGCCAGTACCAATGCATTGCGATCAGTGGCAAACAGGGTGTCGACAGCGTCCCAGTTCGGTGCGGTCAGTATTACCGCAGTGCCCGCCAGCGGCGTCAGACAATCTCGCAAGGCTGCGGCCCATTGGGGTTCATCAGCCAGCAAGAGCAAACGCAAGGGTTCGACAGGCGTAGACAAGCTGGCTCCTTAGGACGTGGACACAGTCAAATGACAATGGGCAGCGAGAGGCTAATCCTAAACCATTAGTGAAAATGATTTTCACTTAAAGTCGCGCCATTCCGTTGCCGACATCCCGCAGGTTTCGCCACGCATCCTGCGGGAAAGTAACAAAAGCGGCAAATTTAGATCGCGTGGTACGTCACACTGTCAGACGGTCGCGGCAGAATCCTTCCACCCCTGCTAAAATGCGCGGCTATTTTTCAGGCGACCCCGGTTTTCTTC